>DAOWNV010000277.1 GCA_030642405.1 Desulfosarcina sp. | reverse complement strand
TGATGTGCAGACGACAATGATCTACACACACGTTCTACAGCAAGGCGGCGAAGGCGTGATCAGCCCTCTTGAAGATCAGTAATTCATTTATTATGTACAATGTTTTAGGTGACTGGCGGACAATTTTGATCCCGCATAATAAAATATGTTGCTTTGGAAAGCTTGTTTCCAAGCGCCTTAATCGCCACAGTATAGTTTGTTTTCGCCATCTTTAGTCGGACAAATTCCCGCGCTTTTGGGCAGTGCCTTTTTGAGAGCTATCTTCTCTTCTATTTCTGATTCTATCTCTTTAATTTACTCACCCAAAAATTGAATCGTTTGGATTTGCCGCCATGCGATTGATACCAGATGCGGACAGGCAAACAACTTTTTGAGCATATCCCGTATGGGGCGCTCCTGTTTGGGATAAATGTATTCTTCCGGCAAAATGCCGAGTCTCAGAAGATGGGCCAGCCGGAAAGAGTCCCACCTGTCATCCCTGTGCTTTAAGTGGTTTTGGTCTTGCGATCCACATAGAATGATGCCACACATGGCAACAGGCCTTATTTATCCAAAAAATCGCTGACATTGTGGAAATCGGCAGTTCCATACTGCGACCATAATCGTCTTACGGATAAAATGAAAAGGAAACGACTATGCTGAAAAAACGGATACGCTTTGAACCGCTGAGAGAGAAGGTTACCGATCCAGATACGGCATGCCTTCATATTCAAAATGGCACCAATTTGTTTATTTCCGGTTTTACCGCCGGTTATCCGAAACTGATTCCCCAAGCACTCGTCCGACGTGCAAAAGCAGGAGAGCAGTTTAAAATCAACCTTTTTGCCGGTGCGTCCACCGGAGATGAGGTAGATGGTATTCTGGCCAGGGCCGACCTCATCGACTGGCGCCGTCCTTACATGAGTAACCGCGGCATGCGCCAAATGATCAACAATGAACAGATCCGGTTTAAGGACGACCATCTTTCCCGACTCTCCGCCCAAGTCCGGAACGGCGGTTGGGGAGAGGCGCATGTAGCCGTCGTGGAGGCCGCTGCCATTACCGAGAAAGGCAACCTGATCCCAACCATGTCCGTCGGAAACACCCCAACCTATGTGCGGGAAGCCGAGAAGATCATCATAGAAATATCCGCCGAACCGCCGGCGTTGGAGGGAATCCACGATATTTTCATCCCGGAGGATCCGCCCTATAGGATGCCCATTCCCATCTACCGGGCAGGGGACCGGATCGGCAAACCGTTTATCGACATGGACCCGGACAAAGTGGTTGCCATCCTCGACAGCAGTGAACAGGACAGCTGTGCTGTGTTCAACGAACCGGGTGAAGTGCCCCGGCGGATCGCCGAACATATCCTGGATTTTGTAGCCCACGAGATACGAAAGGATCGCATGAGCCCCGGTCTGCCCTGGCAATCCGGCGTGGGAGATGTGGCTAATGCCGTGTTGAGCGGTTTTATGGAAAACGATTTTTTTCAGACCATCGACATTTACTCCGAGGTACTGCAAGATGCCGTTCTGGACCTAATTGATCTGGGAAAAGTAAGAGCGGCTTCGGGTTCGGCAATGACCCTTTCACACAAAGCCCGGACCCGCTTTTTCAATGAACTTTATCGCTACCGGGAAAAAATCGTACTTCGGCCGGTGGAAATTTCCAATTCTCCTGAGGTGGTTCGGCGGCTGGGTGTAATCGCCATCAACACCGCCATCGAGGTCGATATCTACGGGCAGGTAAACTCCACTCATCTCATGGGTTCTAAAATGATGAACGGAATCGGCGGTTCCGGAGATTTTCTCCGCAACGGAGCCATCTCCTTCATCGTCACACCCAGCACAGCCAAGAGAGGGAAGATTTCGGCCATTGTTCCGATGGTTTCCCACGTGGACCACAGCGAACATTCGGTGGACGTTGTGGTCACTGAACAAGGGCTCGTCGATACCCGCCCCTTAACTCCTCGGCAAGTGGCCGAAGCGGTGATCAAGCGGTGTGCCCATCCGGACTATCGTGACCTCTTGTGGGAGTACTACCAGCAGGCCGTTCACAGTGCAGGGGGACATGAGCCGCATCTTTTGAGCGAGGTATTCGATTTCCATCAACGTTTTATGGCAACAGGAGATATGCGATTGAATTAACGCCGCCTTTTCCACCCTTCCAGATCAATCACATTGGAAGGCAGATCCCTTTTCAACAGCAACAAGCTGATTATCTGTTTGTTTTCCCTCAACTGCTTCCGACTCGTATGAAGCTGTTTTTCATAATCGTTAATCAGATCAGAATGTCTCGGACCGTATCGGGATGGTCCTGATCATGGAGTTCGGTGAATCGGGTGATTTTCTCTTTCCGGATGGACACTCTATTACACCTCTGAACCGAAAGTGTTCTCCTCCAACCCCGACTTCATCTCTTCTATTTTTTGATTGTAGAACGAAATCACTTCCCGCCTGTTCAGCATACCTATCAATATTCCATGGTCGTCTGTCCGAACAACCGGCAGGCTGTCGATATTTCGGGTCGTGAATTTCTTTAATACGGCATTGAGGTCCTCTTCGGCTGTTATGGAGATGATATCCGAGGTTCCAACATCTTTCATCACTACCAGGTGTTCGATCTCTTGAGAAAACAACACCCCCCTGATATCATTGATGGAAAAAATTCCCACCAGCCTCTTTTCTTCGTCCACTACCGGGAAATAGTGCTGCTTTGTCTCGGAAAAATAGCGTTTGAACTTTATAAAGGTCATATCCTGCGGAATCAGGGTTACTTCTTTCACCATCGACATGAGGTCGCCCACCCGAATTGACTGAAGGACATCCACAAAAAAATCTCCGGCGTGGGCCGGTGAATCCACCTTGCTCTGCACTTGCCGTTCGAAAATCGTCCAGCGCCGCGATGCCAGATAAGCCACGGAGCAGACCAGCAGGCTGGGCAGCAGCAGATGATAGGAGTTGGTCATTTCGCTGACAAAAATAATGGTGGAGATAGGGGTATTGGAGACAGCCGTAAATAAGCCGGCCATACCCACCACAACAAATGCGCCTGGTTGGGTCACAACTGATGGCATAATCGCGTGAAAAATTTTCCCCACAACGCCGCCCATGGCACCACCGATAACAATGGAGGGACCGAACACACCACCGCTTCCACCTGAGCCGATAGAAAACGAGGTCGTCAACACTTTCCCGATGGCCAGAGAGAGGAGAAACGGCACCGCCAGTTCATTGTTGATTGCTTTTTGGGCAAAACCATAACCAAAGGCCAGGGTGTGGGGCAAAAAAAATCCGATGATGCCTGTCAAAAGCCCACCAATGGCCGGTTTGATATGATTGGGAATTTTCTTGAGGGACTCGAAAAGATGCATCGTGCCATAAAAAGCTTTGATGTAAAACACACCGGTAGCGACAAGAACCAGTGATAAAACCAGGTAAGGCCCAAGCTCTATCGGATTCTGAAACTTGAACGGAGGAGAATCGAACAACGATCCCCACCCGAAAACCAGGCAGAAGACACAGTAGGCAACAACCGAAGAGATTCCGGCAGGAATAATCACCTCGGATTCAAAATCGGGATCTCGATAGAGAACTTCAGCGGCAAACAGCGCTCCGGCCAACGGAGCACGAAAAATACTGCCCACACCGGCCCCGATACCGGCGGCCATCATAATCCTCCGTTCACGGTCGGAAAGTTTGAGGGTGGTCGCCAGAAAAGATCCGAAACCTGCGCCGATTTGGGCAATTGGCCCTTCCCTTCCGCCTGATCCGCCCGTGGTCAGAGTAAGTGCAGATGCGATGGTTTTGATTATGGGTACCCGACCCCGAATAAAACCGCCTTTTTGATGGTAGGA
>DAOWNV010000053.1 GCA_030642405.1 Desulfosarcina sp. | reverse complement strand
CGTCTGCAGCCACTACAAGGACAACGATATCCGTTACTTTGGCACCCCGCGAACGCATCGCAGAAAATGCCTCGTGTCCGGGTGTATCCAGAAAAGCGATGACCCCTTTGTCTGTTTCTACGTGGTACGCACCAATGTGCTGGGTAATTCCGCCTGCTTCTCCTTCGGTTACGCGAGTTTGGCGAATCACATCAAGCAGGGATGTTTTTCCGTGGTCCACGTGCCCCATAATAGTTACGACGGGGGGGCGGGAGGCAAGCCGGTCCGGATCATCCTTTTCTGTTTTTTTCAGGATCACTTCCTCTTCAAAGGAAGCTTTTTCAACCTCATAGTCAAATTCACCGGCCACCAATACCGCTGTGTCATAGTCAATGGTCTGGTTCACCGTTGCCATGACGCCCAATCCCATGAGTTTGACGATCATCTCATTGGCTTTTATTCCCATTCGTTTGGCCAGTTCCGACAAAACGATTGTTTCATCGACCTTAACCCTCCGTTTGATTGCTTTAGCCGTGGTAATCTGTGTTTTTTGACCGGTCGAAACCGCTTTTTGTCTGCCACCCTTGCGGCCTTTGCGCCCTCGCACTTTACCGCTGTAAAGGGCTGCACCTTCCACTATTTCCCTTTTGCGGAAACCGCCCTTTTTCTTTTTAACCCGTTGCTCACCGGACTCCGTTCCCTTTTTCCGCCACCCTTTTTTCTTTTCTTTGGCGGTAGCGGGTTCATCCGAGGATGTGGTGGAGGGCGGCTTCACTTTTCCTGGTTGTTTATCGGTTACAGGTGGGACTACAGGTCTGGTCGGCAACTTGATGATTTTTGCAGATGACTCTTTTTTACCCTTTTTCTTTTTTCCTGTGGGTGGTTTTTCAATTGGAGGCTCAACAACGGGAGGCTCTTCCGTTTTTTCAGTTGGCGGTTTAGCAGGCTCGTCCTTGCTATCAGCTAAACCGGGTTTGGTCGTTTCATCGACGGGGGTGGGTGTCGTTTCATCGACGGGGGTGGAATCAACAGGTACTGTCTCTTTCTGTTCAGTGGGTTCCAGGGGTTCTTCTACCACCGGTTTTGAAATAATTTTTGCTGCTTCAAGAGGTTTTCGTTTTTTTACAACCGGTTTCTTTTTCGGCTTTGCCTTTTCTTCAACTTCAGCTACGATCGGTTTTTCGGACGAGGACTCCGGCTTTTCGGCTGAGACGGCTTCGGCATCGCTTTCTTCCGATTCTTGGGGTGTTACGACCTTTCTACGCCGAATGACCGTCGGTCGCACACGTTTTTCTTCTAATTGGTCATCCTTTTCCTCTCCAAAAAGCGCTGCCTTAATATTCGCCACCACATCTTCGTCCAGAGAACTCATATGGCTGCTGACGTCGAAATCCAGGTCTCGGATCTTGTCCAAAAGTTCCCTGTTCGTCATGTTCAGATCTCTGGCAAACTCATATATTCTGATTTTTGCCATCCATTCCCCCCGAAATCATCTTTTTTTGCAGTTTACAACGATTGCTACATTCGCAAACACGGCACTGTAACTATGCGTCTTCCGTGGGCGAACTATCCGAAGAAGTGTCCTCACCCGTTGTATCAGTGGATTCTTCAACAGGTGCAGCCGCCTCTTCCGATTGGTCTTGAACTTCTTGTTCCGCTTCAACGCCAATTTCATCTTCTTGTAACTCACCGGCATCTGCAACTTCAAGGACATGCTGCCTTGCATTTTCTATCAACACATCCGCCTTTTCCTGCCCGATACCACGAATATCGACAAGGTCTTCAACGGAGGCTTCAGCCAATTCGTCGGCTGAGTAAATCCCTTTTTCAACCAAGGCATCCGCCAGCCCCTCACCAACACCGGGAATACGAACCAGTGAATCATATCCGACCTTCAACATTTCATCGTATTTGGATTCGGAATTGACATCCAGATGCCATCCGGTCAGCTTTGATGCTAAACGAACATTCTGCCCTCTTTTCCCGATCGCTACGGAAAGAAATTCATCGGGAACGATTACTTCCATGGCATTGTTCTCTTCGTCGATAATCACGCGGGCAATCTCTGCCGGAGCCAGCGCATTACAGACATATTTAGCCGAATCCACATGCCATGTGATGATATCGATTCTTTCACCCCGAAGCTCCTGAACCACATTTTGTACACGACTGCCTTTCATTCCAACACAAGCTCCCACCGGATCAATATCCGAATCATTGGAAGAGACGGCGAACTTGGCCCTAACTCCAGGTTCTCTGGCGGCACCTTTGATTTCCACGATACCCTCGCTGATTTCCGGCACCTCGGTTTTAAACAGGTTGATCAGCAAATCGGGATGAGTTCGCGAAAGAACGATCTGCGGCCCCCTTGTATCGTATAGGACATCGTAAATCAGTGCTCGAATACGGTCTCCCCGTCGATAGCTTTCCCTTGGAATCTGTTCACGGGTCGGCAAAATCGCTTCGGTGGATCCCAGGTTGACGATAATGCTTCCTCTGTCTACCCGCTGAACGATCCCGTTGATCACTTCTCCTTTTCGGTCAATATAGCTTGAGTAAACCGCATCCCGCTCCGCATCCTTCATTTTCTGGATGATCACCTGTTTAGCGGATTGGGCTGCAATCCTACCAAAAGAGGAGGTGTCCATCTTGGTGCCTAGACTGTCGCCGACCTCACAATCGGGATCCAGTTTTCTTCCCTCTTTCAGGCTGATCTGCAGATCCGGCTCGGTCACTTCCTCAATGACCTCTTTAAACTGGAAAACTTCGATTTCTCCCGTTTCAGGACTGTACTGAGCCTCGACATCGACTTTACTGCCGAATTTTTTCCTGGCGGCAGAACGCAGGGCCTCTTCGAGGGAACGAATCAAGATCTCAACATCTATACCCTTGTCCCGACTTACCTGTTCCACCACACGTTTGATATCTGCTATAAACATCAGTGTTCTCCATTATAATTGATCAACCGTGCCCTTTTTATATTTTCAAAATCCAGATCAACCGACTCTGTATCCACCAGAATCCGAATCCTTCCATCAACGATCCCGGCCAGAACACCGGTAAAATTTTTTCGGCCGTTTACCTCAGTGTTGATACTGATTCTTACCCGGTGGCCTTCAAAGCGTGTGAAGTCCTGTATCTTTCCCACCGGTCTATCGATACCCGGCGATGATACTTCAAGCCGGTATGGAGGTGCATCTTTCGTATGGACATCGAGAATATCGTCCAATTGCCGGCTGATATCGACACAGTTGTCCAGCGTGACGCCCCCTGGTTTGTCAATGTAGGTTCGCAACGTCAATCCGCCAGGTTCCCGCTGGTATTCGACATGAACCAATTCCAGCCCCTCGGCGTCGCATAACGGCTCGGCCAGACGGATCACCGAATCGACAAATTCCTTTTGCCGCTTTTTGCCTGCCGGCTCCTGTTGGTGGTGGTCTGTCCGTTCCCCGGCCTTTCTTTTTCTTTTCCCGGCCCACTTGGCCATATTTTCTCCGAAAAAACAAAAACGGGCAAATAGCCCGTTTCCATGTTCACACCGATTATGGATACCGTAACTTACCAGTCCATAAAACCACGTCCGGCGGAAAACCCGCCATAGTTCCAATTACTACCCTTGAAACAGACGAAAACGGACCTGAATTGGAGCGGGCAACGAGATTCGAACTCGCGACACCAAGCTTGGGAAGCTTGTACTCTACCAGCTGAGCTATGCCCGCTTACCAAAAGGTGTCTTTTAAGACATAAAAAAATTGCTGTCAATATTTTTCTGCCATACCAACAAGATAGAAAAAGGTCAACGCCGAAGTGAATCTATCAGATTTCGAATCGGGATCAGTATTTTTTGATCCCGGTTATGTAGGGCGTATCCATATTTAATAAAATTCACAATCCTTATGTCGGCAGAGCGGCTCCGAACGCTGCGACCAATCGATGCGTGAGGTCCTGGTGTATTCGATTTACGGTATCGTCTTCCAGGGTACGATCAGAGGCCTGATAGATGACCCGGAAAGAAACGCTCTTTTTCCCCTCCGGTACAGGTTCACCGACAAATACGTCAAACAAGTGCATGTTTGCAACCAAGGCTTCCCCGAAACGGTCCACCGTCTCCAACAGGCGCCCGGCTTCCACTTCTTTATCAACTATGACCGTAATATCCCGGGCTGTCGAGGGGAAGCGGGGGACCGGTACCATGGTAACAGTATCGCCGGCTAATTGGCTGATCGCTTCAAGGTCCAATTCGAAAAGGAACACCGGCTGCTTAATGTTATAGTTGTTCAGTACGGCAGGATCCATTTCACCTACCAAGCCCAACAATTGTTCATCGTTAAAGATCTGCGCGGTATGTCCTACCCGGGTATAGCGGCATTGATCATCAGGCATTGCCTTGAAAGCGAGTCCGGTCAGAGAGAGGGCCTGGGCCAGGCCCTCCACGGTTCCTTTGGCATCGAAAAAATTGCAGGGTTTTTCTTTTGTGTGCCAAGCGATTTTCTGATTCAAACCGGTCCAAAGCCCAACGAGCATTTCCTTTTCAAGAGGCAGAATATCATCTCTTTGCGGAAGAAAAATATTTCCTATCTCGAATAAACGCAAATTGTTTTGCTGGCGGGAAATGTTTCGCTGTGTCGTTTCCAGCATGCCGGGAACCAGTGTGGTTCTCATCACCGACTGCTCTTCAGAAATGGGATTGAGCAGCGTCAAGTGACGGCGACGTTTATCATCACTTTCCAGAAGTAGCCGGTCGCAGGACTCGGCACTGATGAAACTGTAGTTGATGGTCTCAAAAAAACCGAACCCGACCAGAATGTCTCTGACGCGATTACCAAAAGTCATCATCTGTGCAGGTATCGTACCCTGGGCAGGAAGTGCGGGGAATGTGGTGGGAATCTGGTTGTACCCGGAAAGGCGGGCAACTTCCTCCATCAAATCCCTGGGACGGGTAACATCCACCCGAAAAGACGGAACCAGAACAACAAGCCCATCTTCTCCGTCGGGTTTGGCATCAAAATCGATGCTGTTCAACAAAGAGGCCATTCGGTTTCCATCAAGGTCCGTTCCCAACAGGCGGTTGGTGGCACTCACACTCAGGGTGAGCGTTGGAGGGGGGGAAGTCCGAAAATCCTCATCAATGGTCCCGGCAACCAATCGGCCCTGTCCCAACCGGGCCATCATGCCTGCGGCACGGTCCAGCGCAAATAGTGTACCATCCGGATCCACACCCCGTTCAAATCGGTGTGAGGCATCCGTATTCAGCCCGAGTGTTTTAGATGTTTTCCGGATGCTGATTGGATCGAAGCAGGCGCTTTCAAGAAGGACTCTGGTCGTCGTTTCCTCGATTTCCGAATTCAACCCACCCATAACACCGCCAACCGCCACCGGTTTTTCGCCATCGCAGATCATCAGATTTTGGTCCGAAAGTTTGCGCTTTTTCTGATCCAGTGTCGTAAAAGGTTCCCCTGCTGTCGCTGTCCGAACCACAATCCGATGACCGGAAAGTTGATCGAAATCAAAAGCGTGCAAAGGCTGTCCGGTCTCCAACATAACGAAATTGGTCACGTCCACCAAATTGTTGATGGGTCTGACCCCGACCGATCGAAGCCGGTCCTGAAGCCAGAAAGGTGACGGTGCAACGGTGATATTATCCACCAAGCGGGCCGCATAACGAGGGCAGTGGTCCGGCGCTTCGATGGTTACAGAAGTTAAATCGTCTATATTTCCATAGGCATCGGGAAGGCGGACTTCCGGCGAGGTCATCCTGCTTCCCTGGAGAGCGGCAATCTCCCGTGCCACCCCCATCATGCTCAGACAATCAGGGCGGTTCGGGGTCAAACCGATTTCAAATGTTGTTTCGAAAAGATTCAATGCTGTTTTCAGGGGTATACCTGGTTTGTGGTTTTTACCCAGATCCATAACGCCGGAGCCGTCCAACCCAAGTTCGAGTTCTATTTCGCTACAAAGCATGCCTTTGGAAACTTCCCCTCTAATGGTCGTCTTTTCCAGCACGATACCGTTGGGCAGCCTTGTTCCCACCTGGGCCAGGGGCGCCTTCATTCCCGGTTCAACATTGGGTGCTCCGCACACAACCTGTATGACCCCTTTGCCGTTGTCCACCCGGCAAAGCTTCAGACGATCCGCATCGGGATGAGGGTTTACCTCAATCACCTGCCCCACAACCACTGTTTCCAAATAAGCATAGCGATCGATAACGGTTTCCACTTCCAGCCCTGCCATGGTCAATGCATCGGAAAGTTCTGCGACCGTCATGTCGATGGATACGTAATCCTTAAGCCAGCTTAAACTTACTTTCATTGATCTGAAATACTCCCTTATATGGGCGGCTTCGTAAGAAGTCTTTGTAAACGAGGTTATTTATTAGCGAATCAAAATTGAGAAAGAAATCGAGAATCGTTGTCAAAGTAGCGCCGGATATCGTCGATGCCGAATTTAAGCATTGCAATGCGTTCAACCCCCATGCCGAAAGCAAAGCCGGTATATCGGCTGGTATCATATTCCACGTTTTCCAAAACGGCCGGATGCACCATTCCCGAACCCAGGATCTCAATCCAACCGGTACGGGAACATACCCGGCATCCTTTACCCCGGCAGATTACGCACCGGATATCCACTTCTGCGCTGGGTTCGGTAAAGGGGAAGAAACTGGGGCGAAAGCGCAGTGTGGTTTGATCGTCGAACATCTGATGGATAAAAGCGGTCAGCACGCCTTTAAGATCTGAAAAGGAGACATAACGATCCACCAGCAGCCCTTCCACCTGGTGAAACATGGGGGTGTGGGTCAGGTCTGAATCGCAACGGTACACTTTTCCAGGGGCGATGATACGAACAGGCGGCTGTCGTTTTTCCATCACCCTGGGTTGGGTGGGTGAGGTATGGGTTCGAAGAACCACGTTTTCCGACATGTAAAAAGTGTCCTGCATATCACGGGCAGGATGGTTTTTGGGGATATTCAACGCTTCGAAATTGTAGTAGTCGGTCTCAACTTCGGGGCCTTGGACCACATCGAATCCCATTTGTGAAAAGATATTGCAAATGCGGTTGGTAATCTGTGTAATGGGATGACAAGCCCCTATGTCCATTGCTAGACCCGGTAGAGAAACATCAATGCGATCCGCTACGGGTTTGGTTTTTTCGGACAAGCTTGCTAAGGCATGGTCAAATTTTTCTTCCAACAAACGCTTGATTTCATTGGCCCGTTTCCCGGCCTGGGGACGCTGCTCCACTGGAAGACGGGAGATATTTCTTAAAAAATGAGTAATTCGTCCCTTCCGACCAAGATATTGAATGGAAAGCTGATTGATTGAATCGGAATCAGTCGCTGCTGCCAGCGCATCCATGGCATCCGAATATATTCGTTCTATGGTGTTTTCCACGATGGTTGCTCTATGTTTCTGAATTATCGCTGTCCCATCATCCCGCTAAAGCGGGACAATGGATGGGGTCGCGTTCACGGTCTATAAATGGCGGGTGGCGATGAATACCCATTTAGGACGATGCAGGATAGAAACTAACTCTGCTGGGAAGCCAATGCTGCGATCTGAGCAAAACCGGAGGGATCGGAAATCGCCAGTTCGGCAAGCACTTTCCGGTCCAATTCCACACCCGCTTTTTTCAGGCCACTGATAAATTTGCTGTAGGAAAGATCGTTCATTCGCGCAGCTGCATTAATGCGGGCAATCCACAAGCGACGAAACTGACGTTTTCGCTGTTTACGGTCACGATATGCATATTGAAGGGCCTTATCCACTGAATCTGCTGCTGTTCTGAACAGTTTGCTTCTTCCGCCACGAAATCCTCTAGCCAGTCGCAGCACTTTCTGGCGTCGTTTTCTTGCTTTGAATCCTCTTTTAATACGCATAACCAAATCTCCTTGATAGCAGCATTTACCGGGTCAAATACACACCTGTCATGCTCATTGGGCCCTTTTCCGGCATAAGCTGTTCTATAATTTTCCGCCGACTACCCGTTGGGCAAAAGGAGGCGGACCTCACGCATATCGCTCTTTTTAACAAGCTGCATTTTCTTTAACGAACGTTTCCGCTTTCTCGTCTTGCTTGTCAAAATATGGCTATGATGAGATTTTGAAAACGTGTAACGACCGGACCCAGTCTTCTTGAAACGCTTTGCAGCAGCCCGGTTTGTTTTGATTTTAGGCATAATTTATCTCCTTCAAACAAATAAACGATCTAAATAATGAGAACGGTTGAACCGCCAACCCTCTAATGGTTTCTTTAAAATAATGGTTTCTTTCAAAGGAAAATCAGATCTCAAAAACGGCTGGCGTGAACGAAAAACAAGCGTTCACGCCAGCCGTTACGGTGAATCGTTTCTTTCCCCAGACCCTATGGTCAACATACTGCCATCATGGGGTATTCGATGTGGTCGACTATTTGGGCGCCAGCACCATCATCATTGTTCGTCCTTCGAATTTCGGGTATTGCTCCACAACCGCAATCTCTTCCAAATTCGTCGCAATTTGTTGTAGAAGCGCTCTACCACGATCGGAGAGGGTGATTTCCCGGCCCCGAAACATGACAGTGACTTTTACTTTGTTTTTTCGGCCGATAAACTTGCGGATATGTCCCAGTTTTGTTTCGAGATCGTGCTCTCCCGTTTTGGGACGGACTTTGATCTCTTTAACTTGAAACGTCGTTTGTTTCTTCTTCGCCTCTTGTTGTTTTTTCGTCTGCTCGTATTTAAACCGCCCGTAATCCATGATTTTGCAGACCGGCGGCCTGGCATTGGGAGAAATTTCGACTAAATCGAGACCATAATCGTTCGCTTGGGCCAAAGCCTGATGAATGGGAAGAACACCAACCTGGTTTCCCTCCGGGTCGATCAAGCGAACTTCCCTTACCCGGATACCTTGATTAATCCTTGTGGTATCAGGTCGTCTTCTATCCATCTGTTTATTTCTAGAACCAGCTATACCTTCACCTCCTGAAAGAAAGTTTTAAAGTCAGCAGCTTCGTAAAAAGCCAAAAAAACCAAATTATGATACAATACCAAACTTCGGTCTAGTATATAACACAATCAGCAATTGCAAGAAAAAAATGCACGACTGCATGGTATGGTATTGATTCAGATCAGATACGTTGCGATAATGCATGATGACTTAATGGGCTATCCGCCCAATAGCCATTTCCCGATTCGGTAAAAAATCGCTGAAAAAGAACTATGCTCTTCTTTCTTAAAACACCTGAAACGATAGTTAATTTAGCATCTCGATACAATAAAGGCAAGCCGGAACGATCGAGCCCGGTTCCTCCCCCCATCACATCTTCATAAGCGTATACAATTCTTTTGACACCACAAAGCATAATAGCCGAAAAGCACATCAGGCAAGGCTCCATGGTACAATACAATGTTAAGGTGGATTGATTCACATTCGCTTTGGCTGCACAAAGGTGCCGCAGAGCATTAATTTCAGCATGATCAATTTCGTTGCCTGAGTCTTTTGCGGTCCCTGTGCGGTGCCCCCGAGCGACAACTGTGTCACCGTCTGCAATGACACAACCAACCGGAAATTCACCACACGCCAGCGCTGTCTTAGCCAGATCAAGGGCTTCGGACATAAAGTGTTCATCTACTTTTTTTATCGAGTCAGCGTTCATACAATCTTGCAGGTCGTATCGTCACAGGGACAACTGCCTTCAATTTCAAATGCGTAAACGATTCTGGCTTCCAGCTCTGCTCGTTTGGATGAAATGGGCGAGTCATTGGATCGAGCCATTAGCTGTGACAAATCCTTCCTTATCAAAATCCCGTTAAATCCGGATGCGATCAACCGGCCGGTTTTACCATCCAGAATATCCGCCGTTTCGCCGTTGGTGACTACCACCACCGGAATTTGGTAACCGGTAACCAACCTGGAAATGGCCAGGGTAGAACGATGGCGGGTAACCAAAGAACCTGGTGCATATTTAACCACCATCCCTATCCGATCGTCAACAGTTACTAAAAAATCGACCCACAACTGTCCTTTACGCGAATCGGCGGATACGCTCAACGGATTGCGGGTAAGAATCTCCTCTTTCGTGTAGCCCCTGCACTCAACGAGAAAACGAGCTATTTTCTGGCGATATCTCTCGTCGTGGGTATCTTCCAGAGATTCACCGGTGAGATAGTCTTCTACTTTTCCCAAGATCAGATGGTGGCCACCCATAATTTACCTTTCCGCAACGAAGATATCTGGCTTTTTTCGAAGTCATTAACGGTAAAGGGTTTACAAACCGTGTTGTCTATGAATAGATTACTGGTCCATAATAATGCATAGATAGAGAACCTACAACTCAAAGACTATGAATATTCGCGAGCAGTTTGAAAAACGTGAAGAAAATTTCATGTCTCCGTTCGGTTGCCAAAGCGATCGGAGCCGGGGCCGACAGCGCACGGAAACACCCTGTCCCATCCGTACCGCATTTCAAGTGGACCGTGACCGTATCGTTTATTCCAATGCATTCAGACGGTTGAAACATAAAACCCAGGTATTTCTCAACCCCCTCGGAGACGAGTATCGAACCCGCCTCACCCACACCCTGGAAGTTTCCCAGATTGCCCGAACCATAACCCGTGCCATGTTCCTCAATGAGGATCTGGCGGAGGCCATTGCTCTGGGCCATGACCTGGGCCACACGCCCTTTGGACATGGAGGTGAAGCGGTGCTTCAGGAAATTCATTCCCCTGACTTCTCCCATAACAAGCAGAGTCTTCGTGTGGTGGACGTGATTGAAAACAACTCCAAAGGACTGAACCTGACCCACGAGGTCCGTGACGGCATTCTCAAACACTCGAAAGGATATGGAAAGATACTACCG
Organism: Desulfosarcina sp.; assembly: GCA_030642405.1. Classification (GTDB taxonomy): domain Bacteria; phylum Desulfobacterota; class Desulfobacteria; order Desulfobacterales; family Desulfosarcinaceae; genus Desulfosarcina. The sequence continues at coordinate 1,441 of DAOWNV010000053.1, read as the reverse complement.
GACAATCCCGATGAGTTGGCGTTTACCGTTGAAGGACGCATCGTACGGATCGCAGACATCATGGCGTACCTGAACCATGACTTGGACGATGCCATTCGCAGCGGGGTCATCAGGGAGAGCCAGGTTCCTGCCGTTTGCAAGCGAATCATCGGTCGCACCCATCAGGAAAGGGCCACCACAATGATTCGGGATTTGGTTTTTTCCAGCCGAGCATCCGATGGAGAACTGCATCTGGCCATGAGCGATGAGATATACGATGCAATGACCACATTACGTGCTTTTCTTTATGAAAACGTCTACCGGTCCGCCAAGGTTCATCAGGATTTTGTCAAAGCAAAAAAAATTCTATCCGAGCTTTACACCTATCTCATGGAGAACGAGTCGTTTTTAACCATTGAACTTTCCCGCATGGATATCGCCGGTTGTTTAGATAACGGGTACCCACGGGAACAAGTGGTCTGTGATTTTATTGCGAGTATTACGGACCGATATGCCCTTAACCTATACAAAAAATTATTTTTCCCCACACCCACCGTTTAAAATCTGACACTGTCGCCATGAAATTGATCCCTAAATCGTTATTGCCGAACAAAGATTATTATCTTCCGTTATTGAAACAGTTGGAAACACTTTTTCAGGAAATGGATAGAACGTATACGAAAGTGGCTGATCAATACGGATTCCGGTGTAACGGGTGTATCGACAACTGCTGTCTCACACGGTTTTATCACCATACGCTATTGGAGTACCTTTATTTAAAGGAAGCCATGGATAAATTCGTACCCGACCGCCTCCAAATGGTGAGAGAACAGGCGATGAAAAGTTCCAGGCAAATGGAGGAGGCAGATCGTACAGGCAGGTCCGTAAGGGTCATGTGTCCGTTGAACCAAGCCGGAAGATGTATTACTTACCGTCATCGCCCCATGATCTGCCGGCTTCATGGCATCCCCCATGAACTACATCGCCCTGACGGTCGGATAATTAAAAATCCGGGTTGCGATGCATTTTTCGATCAATGCCGGAATAGTGGCAAATCCGACTACATCCCCTTTGACAGAACCCCATTTTATCGGCAAATGGTGATGCTGGAAAATGAACTTCGTCAGCATGCTCGGGCTATAGGGAAAATCAAACTCACCATCGCCCAGATGCTGGTAATGATTGTGGATGAAATTCACATTCCTAAGCCTTACAGGCAGGACCAATGAAATCAATTAAATCGGAAAATATCGACCAACTACCTGGAAAACAGCTGAAAAGAACAGACACTTTCCACTTTAGCTGTCACCAAAAGCTGGCTTGTTTCAATCAATGCTGCCGGAACCTGAACCTTTTTTTATACCCTTACGATGTGCTCCGACTTCGAAAACACCTGAAGTTGGATTCCGATCAATTTCTGAACAGGTATGTGGATGTGGTATTGCGAAAAGACAATTATTTT
>DAOWNV010000324.1 GCA_030642405.1 Desulfosarcina sp. | reverse complement strand
GTTCGAAATTTAGTCGGATAACTATCATAATTCGGGATAGCGTAGGTGATGGATGAAAAAAGGTTTAATACGAATTTTGATTTTTCCTGTGATTGGAATATGGCTGGGTTTTCCTCAAATTGGATTCTCAGAAACAGAAACACAACAGACGGCGGCATACACCTTGGGCGAAATTGTGGTTACCGGCGAACCGGTGGGAGTGGAGTCTATCGGTACGGTACGGGAAATAACCGCCGGCGATATTACCCGGCGGCATGCGCGAACCCTGGACCAAGCCTTGGAACTGCTTCCTGGGCTGGACGTCCGTACCGGAACGAACGGCGTTCCGCGGGTCGATCTTAGGGGTTTTCGGTCTCGGCACGTGCTGCTGATGCTGAACGGAATTCCCTTTAATTCCGCTTTTGACGGACAGTTCGATCCGAGTATCATTCCGGTGGAAAATATCGCCAAAATAAAAGTGTCTTATGGTAATCATTCGGTACTATACGGCCCAAATGGACTTGGCGGTGTGATCAACATCATTACCAAAAAAGGTACGAAAGGCCTTCAGGGCTCTGCAAAACTGGAAACCGGAGAGCGTCACCGTAACCTGGGAAGCTTTAGGGTCTCTGGCGCCAAAAACCAGTTTGACGCTTTTGTCAGCGGCAGCGTACTGGACAGCGACGGCTTTGTGCTGTCCGATGATTTTAAGCCTACCTCTGAAGAAAACGGCGGCCTGAGAGAAAACAGCGATAATGAAAATAAAAACCTTTTTGCCAACTTCGGGTATAGCCCGAATAATATCTGGAAAATCGGACTGGTCGCCAACGCGACCCGGGGCGAGTTCGGCAAACCGCCCATTACCATTAACGATAAGTCAGACCACTTTGCTTCCAGCCCCAAATACGAGCGAATGGACGATTACGACAGCTTTTCCGGACAGATTTCCATAAACTGCGATCTGCCTGGCCCTTTGGGCCTGCGCGGGTGGCTCTTTGCCAATCGACTGGATGAAGATGAAACCCGCTATGACGATAATCAGTACAATTCCATGGACGATTCGGCTGTTAAAAACACCTATGCCAAAAATAACACCACCAAAATCTATGGTGGTACGCTGCAAACTTCCGTTGACCTCCAAACCAACGGCCTCTTCATCCTTGCTTTAAGCGGTGAAGAGCATGCCTTCGAGTCCAACGGTCTTATCCGGGACGTTAAGGTTGGCGGTGGCGGCGCCTCGACCTACACCACCCGAAGTTTCAACGAGGACCGGACGGTCAAGGTCTATTCTGCCGCGATTGAATACGAAGTGTCCCCTTTTGATCGGCTCGGACTGGTGTTCGGTTACAGTCATCACTGGTTTAAAAAAGATACCGGCGACAGCAACAACGATAACTCTTTTCTCGTGGGCGCCCATTACGATATTTTTGAAAACACCCGCATCAGGGGTTCTGCGGCCCGCAAAATCCGGTTTCCGTCCATTCGCCAGCTTTACGAGGAAAACACTGGAAATCCAAACTTAACCACCGAAAAGTCATACAATTACGAACTTGGGGTTGAACAGCAGCTTTTAGAACGTACCACCCTTTCGCTGACCGGATTTTATATTAATGTTCAGGATTACATCGAAAAAATAGATTCCATAAATACATTCGAGAATAACGACGAATATCGTTTTCAGGGTGTGGAACTGACCGCCCAGACCCAGTATTTTAAAAACCTCTTATTACGGGCCGGTTACACGTTTATGGACACCAAAGACAAGTCCCCCAATACCGAAAAGAAAGAACTGCAGTACAGACCGAAAAATAAACTGACGTTTGAAACCCAATATGTTTTTGGTTTCGGACTTTCCCTTTACGCCAGCGCCATGCATGTGGCCGACCAGTACTTTTATTCCCGAAATACACCGCTGCAAAAGCAAAAACTGAACAACTATACCCTGGTTGACCTCAAACTGAACCAGGCTTTTCTGAAAAAACGGTTGCATATTTATCTGGGCGTGGACAATCTTTTTGACCGGAATTACGAAGAGGCCTATGGCTTTCCCCAGGCGGGCAGAACCATATATGCTGGAACTGAATTTCATTTTTAACAGCATGTTGAAAAGAAGCGAAAATCCCGCTCATCGGTGCCAAAACAAAGCAAAGATCTTTTTTAACGGGACTGCTGGGAGAGTATTACTTTCATTTCTTAGAGGAGAAAATTATGAAACAAATATTTCTGCTTGTTGTTGCGATTATCGGTTTCCATGTGCCAGTCTATGCATTTTCCGAACATGAAGTTGTTTCCATTCAAATTCCGGACATGCGATTTTACTCTGTAAAAGCCATTACGCCTTTGCCAGAAGGTCGAATGGATCTGCTTGCCGCGGGACAAATCAAACAGAACGATCGGAATGATGCACTGATCATCGCATTTTCGATAATTAAGGGTAAATACAAAGAACTTGCACGGGAGGTTTTTTATATCGGACCCAAAAGTGCTGACAATAAAACCCGAATCCGTTCTCTGGTTTGCATCAAAGCGCCATCAACGAACCGATGCCTTATCGTTGTCAATGGGAAAGCCGGTCCTGAAAACCGGGAGATCGGTTTTATCCGTTCGTATGTATTTAATGGTGCATTCAATCTGAAGGACAGCATCGAATTTTCGGATCCCGAAACGTCATATACCCATGGGTATCCGCTCATTCAGGCCGACATCAATCAAGATGGGAAAAATGAAATTATTTGCGGTGGTTTTTCAGGAATTAATGACAGGGATCATGCCGACATCAGGATTTTTTCAATTGGAGAACATGGGCACCTTTCCCGGATAAAAGGATTTCAAACAAACCAATTAAACACCTTTCGGCTGCGGGTGAATGCTTTGGCTGCGGGAGACCTGAACGGAGACGGCACGTCGGAAGTTGTGGCCGCTGGCAGAACCGTTGAAAACGATATCGAACATGCTGCTTTTGCTGTTTTTTCTGATC
>DAOWNV010000047.1 GCA_030642405.1 Desulfosarcina sp. | reverse complement strand
TTCAGAAAGACTTCGCCGGAACTGGCCAATTCCACCCACCGGATATGGGGATTGCTGTCAATAAAGATCTTGAAGGTTTCAAACGGCAGGTATCCCCGGCCTATGGCAGTGCCGGTTTCATCCCGGGTCCCCGGGCAAAGCGGACATTGCAACTGGCAGAGAGTGCACGCCTCTAATCGGATTGATGTCGGTGTTGCTATTGCACCGTCCATTTTATCATTTTTCATTTTTAGACTTTATTTGTTCATTGTCTGAAAGACAAATTCAGGCGAATACGATTTGAACTCTTTTTCCGTGACCCAGTCGTCATATTTTTTGATGCTTTCGTAAACGGCGCATCCCATGCAGGGGATATCATCTCGTGGTGGTTTGTCACCCATGAGCATTTGCCGGGTATACCGCATTTTTTCATTGTTCAGGCAGGTCGCCAAGTTGTCTTCAAATACATTCTCCGCATAAGACCCCCACTTGTTGCAGGGACAGCCGAGCAGTTTGCCATCCCAGTTTATTTGAGGAAATTTCCATAACATTAGGCAAGCGTCTTTTATATAGCTTCTTCGTACCTCTTCATGATATTCTTTTCTGTCAGCATAGCCAATGAGTTTTTTCACGCGATCCCGGTTTTTCACCGGCATGAACTCGGGGTCCCGATTGAGTCTGAATGAAAAGCTCATGTTTAACATTTTTGCCAAAACCATGGCCTGTTCCATTTCATGTTCGTTATGACCGAAAACGATGAATTGAAAAATCAGAAGGGGTTTTGATGATCGGTGTTTTTCCTTGTATGCGTTTATTTTTTGGATATTTGTAAGAACGTTTTTCAGGTTTCCGCCGACCCGGTATGCGGCATATGTTGCCTGGGTAACACCGTCGATGGCGCAACGCACCACGGGGACTTTGAATTTAACCAGGGCCTCCAGTGCTTCATCAGTCGCATGATTCAAATTAGCCCCGTTGTTGATCGTTGTCATAATGTTTTCCGCATGGGCATATTCAAGAATCTTCGGGAGATCCGGGTTCAAAAAAACTTCGCCCTGGCTTGACAGTTCAATCCTTCGGATATGCGGATTGTTGTCCACGAACGTTTTGAAGGTTTCCGCAGGCAGATATCCCTTTCCCGCGATGGATTTGTATTTACCCTCCGGAGCCCCCGGGCAAAGGGGACATTGCAGCTGGCAAAGAGTGCACGCTTCCAACCGGACCGATACCGGTGCTTCTATTGAACCGTCTGTTTTCATGTTGTCCGTGCTCATGATTCCGAGTTCCATGGGAAAATCTTGCCATTATACCGATACTGCTGTAAGTATAAAAACCCGGCGAGATATCGAAAGTCACCATACCTCCGGCAAAGCCGGGTGTGTACCTTTAGGAAATTAAAGCGAATTGACTGAAAGGCCCGGTTTAATGCCACCTGCCCATCGATTTTATATCCGTACGATCCCTCAATCCGTTCAAGAAGACAAAGAAAAAGGATGGAATTTTAAAATTCTGTTCAGTGTTTCAACCGGCATCATGGAAGAATACCAGGCTATTGTTGGCGCGATCGGTGAAAATGCCATTCCGCATCTCGTTCACCAGCATCCTGAAGAAGAATTGATCATCCCGCTTTCGGGTAGCCTGGAGCTGTTCAGGCACAATGATGAATTGCGCCATGGCCAAAATAGCACCCTTCTGTTACCTGGATCCCTGATTTATCTCCCGTCCTGCGCCCCTCACGCATTACGTGGGAAGGGTCCCGGCCCTTCTATAGTTGCAGCCATCAGATGGAAAGGAAATCGAAGAGTATCCTCTGGCGGTGATCTGAAAACGTCAGTTTTTGATATTTCTGTAGGCCATTCTGTTTGTCAACACGGGCCGCCGAAGGTTTACCGTGCCCTCCTTTTTGGCGGCTCAACGAGATATGCCGTTAATCTGCGAGCGCACATATCCCGCATTGAAGCAGACGCCGGGTATGAGGCACAAACCCCTTCACACGACCTGATGATGATATTGCTGGAGGGCCATTTGGATACCATGCACATGCATGTCCCGTCTCCAGCCCTCCTTTTCTTCCCGGCTGGCACCTCACATTGGGCTAGAAATACCGGTCAATCGCCAGTTTCATTGCTCACTCTTGAATTTCGCACATTACTCCAATAAACATGATGCCATGGGGCCTTCTCTCATGAATGCGAATACCAAAAGCCATGTCCCTGTTATCGGTAGAACCGAAAAGAGGGTGGTGGTTCAAGTGGAATTAGATTGACATGTAATACTTTTCGACCTGTGCGGTCCCGTTCAAAATCCAGTTTTACAAATGTTTCAAAGTGATTCTCCCCGAACCTTGATACGGAAAATGTTTTTCCGACCTGTCTTGCGCCTCTTATCATCAGGGGTTTTCTGAATTCGCTCTTTTTCCAGCCAACCAGTTTTGCATCAATTTCATGTTCCATCAGCCTTGAATCCCCATTTTCAAACCATGCAGCAGTAATTATACAAGGGCAAAATACCGTATGCTCTGTAATTTTGCAAGGTTTCCTATCTGTTTCCTTCGATTTTTCTGAAAAAAGGGCGCTGCGGGGGACGGGCCGCGCTATTTTGCACCAGATCCTCATCTTTTTGGACCCTATCCATGAAAACCTCAAGATTCTCACATTGCCATTGATTCGCCTCATCTCTTGACAATCACTCTTCCTTACGATATCCTCATTTCGTAAGGAAATAAATGGAGGGATAAAAAATGGAGTCAGTCATCACTTCCAAATATCAAACAACCATTCCGAAGAAAATCAGAGTGCAGCTCAAGCTTTCGGTAAGTGATACTTTGGAATGGAAGGTAGAAAACGGTAAAGCGGTGGTCTTGCCGGTTCACAAGAAATTCCTTGAGTACAGGAACGCCATAAAGACCGGAAAGGGTGACATTGCCCACGATATTGATCTTGCCAGAAAGAAACGGGCGGAAAAATACAGATGAGGACCCTGGTTATTGATACAAATGCTCTTATTTCCTTCGTGACAGACCGAAACTTAGATCAGCAGGAGAAAATTGCTACAGTTTTTGATGATGCTGCCCAACTTAAGGGCACTATTCTTTGCCCTCAAAACGTGCTGACGGAATTTGTGTATGTCCTTGAAAAAATATACAAACAGCCCAAATCTCAGATTCGGGCCATGATTGCTGATTTTATTGCCCTGCCCGGGGTCCAAATCATCCATACGGTTGATTTTGAGGCCCTATTTAAATTCTGGCCGGATAAGATTGCCGATTTTGGGGATGCGATCGTGGCGGTGGTAGGCAAGGCGGGAAAGGGAGCCCAAATAGCGACATTTGATGAAAGATTTATTCGTGCCCTCCAATCAGTAGGATTGAACACTGTTCGTTTGTAATATTGACTTCAGGATCCTTTCCGGTCAACCAGACGGATAAAGGCATCCCAGTCGATTGCCATTCGGGTCAATGTGTTAATCCGGTGCGCTTCATCCCGACCGGAAAAGGCGCGAAGGCAGGAGAGGAGGAGTTGAAGTTTCAATGGGATGCCGCTGAGATTTAGACAACTGCTGCGTTTTGAATCAATGGGTTTGGTCTCCAAATGCGGCAAACCGCAGGTTTTAGGTTGTAAAGGCATTTTGGACGGAAGTTAGCATATCAGCGCTCTCTCGTCATCAAAAAACACTGATTTTACCATAACTGTAAATAAAGATATGGGAGGAGGACAAAGCATTTTTATTGACAAGTTGTTGTTTTTCACGGCACATTGACCGTTATTTTTGAAAGACCCCTGCAAAATCGGTTGCTGGAAACCCGCTTTTTCCTTTTTGGGCGGGAGCATTCGCATTTTCTGACAAAATAACCGGGGAAAAATAGGCACGCTCGTTGGGATAATATAAACCACTGAAATTATTTTAAAAGAAAAGGCTGAACAAAACAACTCACATTAATTGTCAGGCCTGTCAATTCCAAGGAGGCCGCCCTTTACATCGGCGCCCACCGGACCACGGGCCATCAATGGACCCCGTTCGGTCTCTATGCGGCAAAAGATCCTTCTCATGTCAAAAAGATAGATCTACCAGGGAACCATTGGGATTTATTAGTGAGGGATGGTGTGCTCTATGCCCCCAAAAAGGGGATGAAAAGGATCTCTGCGGTTAGCCCATGCCGACTCACCGCGAGGGTCGGTGGAGTGATGATCGCAAGAACGAAGACGATGATTCCATCACATCAGCATAATCCCCGAAAATTGTTCAGGATGCTATCTCTGAGCTGAGACAGGTTATCTAAATCATCCGACCGGATTACCTCCTGCACGGGGATGCCGGCTACCAATTGCGCTAACACGCCGAAATCGCGGGCGCGATCGGTCCGGTTCAGCGAATATTCAGGATAGACGTTGGCCGATAGCGTAAGCAAACCGGCGGATTGCGAGCGGGATGTAATCGCGGGCGCGCCGCCTTGGGGACGGGCATTAAGGATATAAACTGCGGCGAGTTCTAAAGGTTTATCCCGGAATCGCCAGTCGTTAGGCTCACCATTTACCGATAAATTCAGAAACCGCTTTTCTGTGAACGATAATATTTTGGACAACTCGCCGGTTGTAGGTCCCAGCAGTGTTGCGATAGTGTCCGGCCACAAACGCAAGCGTGGATACCCCGGCGCAACAACAAATCTTCCCTTGACTTCAGACAACGGAGCGATATCATCCGATAGCACCGCCTGCCCGTGATGGGCCAAAGCGGCCACGGTTGTAGATTTTCCCGATCCCTTGGGGCCGATGATTGCCAACGCTTTTCCGTCCACCGCCACCACGCCGGCATGCAGGCAAGTGACCTTGCGCAGGCGCAAAATGCAGCCGATCACCGGCCCAAGGAGGTAGGTAAGCATATCCTGAAAGGGAATAGATTTTGTCCTTTTAACCTCAACCCGACTGCCTTCCCTGTTAATGAAAAACGAAGCAAATCCTTTTCCATCGGTGTATTGAATGCCGAGATAGGCCTGTGGGTGGTTTTCATTTTTCCAGACCCTGAAATAGGGTTCTCTGTTTTCGGCGATGCCCGGTCCGGTGTAGACCGCTACCTCCCCAGCGGATAGAGAATGGCAACATTCTGCCTCATTAAAAGATATATCGACATCAACCTTTCCGGGTTCGCATGGAACAATCACCCCCGGGACAGGTTGATTGGTGCGTAGACGCAGGCCGTAGACACAATATTCCCAGGATTTTCGCCCATTGGCTGTACCGGCGATCATGCCCCATCTCCCCCCGATTGATCATAGCGTTCCTCGAAAAGCGCCAGTAGGTGGTCTCTTACGATTCGGGCTTTCGCATCGGTTTCATCTTCACCGGTGATCAGTGGCGGAAGCGGCGGCGCACCCTGCAACAAGGCATTAAGCAACCGCAGAAAATATTGGCGCACCGGATTTCGCCGCAACATGCGTTGGTTGGCATTCAACTGGAATTCGACCTCGGGGGCGCTGGCATAGCGTGCCCGGTAGCCGGCAATGGATCGAGAGTTTCGCAAACGCGCAACTGCGCCTTGAAGCCATGGGCCGGGCAGCATCTCGACAAGTCTCCTCTTGATGCTCTTGGGACGATCGTCGTACAAAACCTGGAAACTGGCGCCGCCGATGTGGCGCAGGGAGGGAATGTCCAGGTTGATGAGTTTACCGCCATTGGATAATAATAGCAAATTCAGAATCTTGCCTGTGTCGTACGAGTCGATTGCCAATCCCAGGGCATTGATTTGTTTCTGAACATCCGTTGGAATTTCTGCCCAGCGGTACTCTTCGAAACCAACGCCTGTGGATTGCATGATCCGGGTCAACCGACGGTTATTATAAACGGCAAAAAATGTACTGCCCAGAGTAAGACCATCAGCCGTGCGGTTAAACATCCCGGTCATGGAACGGAAGCCCGCAGGTAATATTTCCTCAGCAGCTTTGACCCAGATGGGCATTCCCCCGAAAACGCCGTCGTGATCAGATTGAAAGGGCATAATTTCGGAGACGAAGTCGCCGGTGGCGAAGATGTCTGAATCCATGAAGCAGAAATGATCATCCAGGGTCAACGCCTGCAAATAGTTAAGGGCCTGACCGTGGGGCAGGCTGGATTTGGTTGGGATGACCCGGAATTCCAGGCGCGGGTCCAAGCGGCAGAGCTTTGCCAGGTAGCGCTGCTCCGGCGCCAGGCAGCCATTGGACACCAACCGGAAGGAGGCCGGCGTCCATTTCAGCAGGCTCTGGACGAAAAAGCTGAAATGTTTGACTGTTCCCGGGGTGTAGATGATGTTGATTTCAATTGCCTTGTGGTTCGATACTTGGCTGTCTTTGGTGTCAATCTGTATCATTTACATGGTTTCCATTGTCATTAATCAAATTTCAAGCCAATGATCCACCTTGAATGGCACGATCTTGCGTAGTTGTTTAATGTCATCAATGAAGTAACGTCGATTGATCTCTACTTCTTGCGCACGCGGCAATCGAGATTCAGTGGGCTTATTATTTATGAAACCTTGAGCAAATTCAATAAGATCAGGAGATGGGTTGTAAATGCGACGGACCGGATTATTGTTTTCTCGCCCATGTACCCCTTTGATGCGCTTCAGGAGGCGATGAAAGCCACGGCGATCCTGATTGATTTCCACGAAGCGCTTTTTTGGATTGAGACGATCTGTTTTTATCCGCATGGCCAGATTTTCCAATTGGGGGTGACCCGTGATAAAAGGCATCCCCTCGGGGCAGAACTGTTCAACCCCAAGAAAATTGTACAGACGATCGGCCAGGGCTTGTTGGTTCGTGGCGATTTCAGTCTCAAAATTAATCAACAGGAATTGGTCCCGGTCAAATCGTCGGAGATATGCCTCGAGTTGTTTTGCATAGAAACCACACGCCAGATAAGCGTAATGGGCTGCAAGTTCATCTCCCTGTTGTTGGGACTCGGCGCACAATATTTCATCGAATGTTCTGCATTCACTAATCATTGCCATATTATGGCGATAATGGGAATAAGCGCGTTGGGCAGGACTGCGTAATGTGACGATAAATCTTGTGTCGGGGCCGATTAAGTCGTAAACGCGTTGAACTACGGGCGGGACATAAAGATATTCGGGGCATTTTTCACCCACGGCTGACTGACCGGCCCAATGTGAAAAATATCGAATCTCATATTTTTGGATACCCTCGGCAAATTGAAGCACGTCATAAAAGAAACGCGTTTCCCTCGGTTGCGCCATGCAGATATCCGGATGGGCATCGAGGATATGCCAGAGGGTCGTTGTTCCACACTTTTGCGCGCCGATGCATAGAAAATTTGGGAGCACGGTTACTTTCCTTGTAGATAGTCTCTCAGTTGTTCGAAATCGTAATCCGGATAGTCGTAGAAATTCAACAAAGACAGGTGGCGATGACGAACCGAAGTCGCAATGCCAACGCGATAGCCGGCATTTCGCGCTGCCCGACAAAGCTCAACATTGCCGATTCTAAACCCGATTTGATTGATCGCTTCCGTCCTCAACAACAAAAGACGCCCGGGCGGGTTAAAGGGAGTAATGATCTCTGATTTCGCAGAAGGGATTTGGCGTTCCGGACTGTTTGCCTTGATCAATTGATCCAAATGCTTGCCGGCAATATCGGGCGCCGATAGACGCGCCCACTGTCGGTCTATAAAATCGCTTTTGTCGATATAGGAACCAAGTACAGCCAGGTCGGAATGTTTCTCGGCAATATTGATCAAACGCGTCAGCCAACAAGGTTCCGTTTGTTCGACGGTGATATCACCATCGAGCAAGACGAAGTATTTCCCCATGTTTTTACGGTATTTGATAAATGCCATATTCTGATTGGCGGCATGATTACGATCTATAAAATGAACTGCATGAAAGAACTTACGCCGTTGAAACCCCGCCACAACTTGGGCGACCAGGGGATCTGTCGAGTTATTGTCGATAAGGATAAAACGACAGGGATAGTCAGTCGCTCTATACAAAGAATCAAGACAAGCCCACAGGTATAGGGGTCTATTCCAGGACCGGATGAAAACATAAACTGGAAAGATTGACTTAGTTGCACCCGTTCGCGGGGTTGAAACAGGATGAATACTCTTGGCGTACCGATAATTCAATCGGGTCAGAGTTTTCCTAAACCATTTTTTAAGCAACTTCCATCTCTCCCCGCGGGTTCAAATAACAGTGTAGATGTTGGATTTTCTGTGTTCTGTCCTGTATGTCAGCGAGTATTGCGGGTGTCCAGTCAAAATTGCGACGACTCTGGTGGGGCTGTGTATAGATTCCGGATTGGATTTTATGTAAAAGATTGTCATCGATCATTTGACCCAAAAAATCGAATAAATGGTTAAGCGCTAAAATCGGATCTTCAATCATTTTTTCGTGATACACCCGAATAAATCGATGGGATCCCAATATATCACAGTAATAACTTGCAGCTTGTTCAAACTGAAAATATCTATCAACATTGTGCTCGATTGAGAATTTATTTCGACGGGTTTTCGTCGCAATTACGTCAAGAGGGTGACGTACACAATGAATGAATTTTATGGGCACAGACGACCATTTAACTAAGAAGCTGAGCAGCGTACTGTTATTAAGCAAATATTTTATGGTGCCTCCTGCCTTTTTATCCCCAAGCACGTGAATCTTTGCATTTTTGTTTATTGGTTTACCGGTAATTCGATATGAATATCCACTCCAAGTTGGGTTTTTTGAGAATTCCTTGGCATTTGCGATGATTCTGCCTGCGACGCCTGACCAATTCTCACCATTTTCGATTCGCCGTAACACATGGACTTCATTTCCCAAAAGGATGTTAGGGTGTGCATCGAGTAAGCTCCGAACCAAAGTAGTACCAGAACGTGGGTTCCCTATAAAAAGTAAAAAAAAACGAAGATTGCTGAAATCAACAGGAATCGTTTTTAACACAAACCGCTGATTATAGAGTCGTAGAAGGAATCGACACGCGGAAGAATGAGTAAACCGGGAGGTTATTTGTAAATTTTCTTTATTCCATCTTCTTCGATTGTCGATAATGCGCTGAAATAACTTCAGAAATCGTTCGTGATAAGATGCTATATAGTGTTTGGCCCGGTAAGAAGCTTCACGCATCATACCAATGAATCGTTTTTTTTCGTTACTTTTAGTTTGTAATAAGTGTATTTTCTTTCGGGATGATATCTTTTGAATTGCTGAATTGGGCAAAGAGAAACAGCACTGCTGTAGATAATCATAGGTTTCGCAACACATCAATGGCATTGTTTTTCCTGCTCCATAATTCATTAAATCTTCACTTACAAACTGCTGCAATTGAAAAAAGTTCGGGCGCAAACCTAACAGGTACGCTATGGATTCGATTGACTTGCAATAGCCTTCCATGTCAGACAGATCAAACTCTATCAATGGGAAGGGATTTGCCTGGTGCCGGCGGACCAGAATTTGATTGTACCTTAACCATAAATCAAGTGCATCAGCCTCTGGTATATTATTGCGTTTGGCCAAAGATCGGGATACGCTAATCGGGTGGCGAAATGTACCCACCAGGGCATGCGGTCGGGGCGCAATTTCGAGCCAGGTGTCTAAAAACAGCAGCAGCCGGGGGTCTTTGATTCCGCAAGGTCTCTTGATAGACAGTTGCTCAGCGATATTTGCAAGCAACCCGCAGTGATAGGGATGCACTTGAACCTGCCGTGGAGGGCTATGCCATGCGCCACGGTTCAACCCCAGGATCTGGTCGTGTATATGTTCCACTTCTTTAAGTTCGTAATAGCCCTTGGCGTTGAAACGCCCGGTGCGGCGCACATTCCCCATGTGCAACCCACACCGTTCCAAAGCCCCGGCCAGGCAACTGGTGCCGCTACGGTGCATGCCGAGAATAAAAACAAAAGAGTGGCGCTTAACGGCCATCATCAAAACGCTCCAGGAACAGGCCGATACACAACCCCTTTTGCAAAGCTGGGCCGGCTTCAACGGTTGTGGTCGAATTAGGTTTATTCAGAATGGTCAGGAAAGTCGCTTCCAGTTTTTCAAGATCAAGATAATGTGCCGCCGTCGGAGACGAACGCAATTCCTTTAGGGCGCCTTCAATCTCATTCCGGTCGGCGCGAATACGTTGGCCGATATCAACCGACTGTATACCCCGGCGGTCGCTCCACAAGACGCTCTCCGGCATCATCCCGGACATGGCCCGTCGGATGAGCATTTTATTTTGACCCTTTCGTAAATATTGATTCTGGGGAATGCCCAGGCAATACTCGATCAGGCGTTTGTCCATCGTCGGCTGGCGGGATTCCATCCCAAAGGCGGCTGCCAGTTCGCCGGATTGTGCGGTATGACCATTGCGAAAATAATGATAAATTCCCGGATTCAGGGCATTCGTCGCCTGAGTATCAATTCGCATTGCCGGGTATTTAATTACTATGGATCGGATTTGGTCTTGCCCGAAGATCTTTCGATTACGGTTGCGGTAACGCCGGAATCGCTCCAGCCATACAGGAGGAATGAAGGGTTTTACGACCTGCCCCATGATGACCCGCCACAGGGGAAGAGGATGGGTCTTCCTCCAAAGGTTCACCTCCCGGTTATATGTACGCCATTGTCCCCCCTTTAGCAGCCCTGAAAGGTACTTCTCACGGTTGCCCGTCCAGGAAACCGTAAAATTGCCGCCCCAGCCATCGAGGATCACGCCGATATTATGTCGCTGAGCCGTTTCCAATATATCGAGAATCCAGGTGTAATTGGCATTTCCATGGGGCAATTCGTGAAGGTCGACTGCACGCTTGAGTGCAGTCAACGGGGATATCTTTTCAGCTTTTACATAAGTGAGATCAATATTATTTGCCGACCGGCAGGTGGCTTCGATATAGGGACTTTCATCCCCGCAACGCTTTTTGGGCGTTGTTTGGACGACATCATATAAAGGAATTGAGCTGTAAGCAAAGAGACGTTGGCCGTTGCGAGCCAGTTCTCGGGCAGCCAGAACACCGATAGAGCCGGAGTCAAGCCCACCGCTCAACATCAGGCCGATTGGACGGTGGCTGCGAAGGCGACAGCGCACAGCCTCTGTGTAGATTTCCAAAAATGCGTCCAGATAGGCCTGGTCTGAATTGTGGTGTACATCCGGGATATCTTCCAAACGCCAATGATGCCAAAGCTTAAATTTTTCAGTTGTGACCGTGATTGCCCGGGCGGGCGTCAGCCGGCGAATGCCTTTGTAAGGGGTCGCGGCATCACCTCTGAATCCCGTACCGGGCATTGCCGCCGGGTTCAGGATGCGAGGCGTCTCCGGCAACGCCAGGATGCCTTTGAGGGAAGAGGCAAAGATGAAAGTACGATCGTTTTGATAGTAATATAACCCGGAGACGCCGAAATGGTCACGGGCCAGGAAGAGTCGGCGTCGGCTTGCATCCCACAAGGCGAAGGCCCAGTCACCCAACAGGTGCGCCGGACAGTCCGTTCCCCACTTTTGATAGGCTTTCAAAACCAGGGAACTGTCCGGCATTGAGACCCGTTCAACAGGCGGCACATCCAGGGCGCGGAATAACGCATCCCGGTTATCCAGCCGGCCCCCCGCCGTTAGAACCAACCCGCTGGTTTTGCTCCGCAAGGGCAGGGTCTCATGGAGTGATTCCGGCGTGTTATGCAATCTTAGATTACCCAGACCAACCGGACCTTCGCGCCAGATCCCGGAACCGTCCGGTCCCCAATAAGCCATAGCCCATTGCATACGGTCGAGGTTGCCGGGGTCAACAGGCTTGCCATTCAGATTGAAAATGCCGAAGATTGCGCTAATCGTGATTCTCCCGGTTGATAAAAATCCGGCAGCGGTTGGCCTGCGGCACAGCGAATCACCGAGCAAAGCCGTTAAGTGCGTCAACCGGACGCGTTGGGCCACGACCGGCGTTGCATCTTGTGGTAGTACTTCCGGATCTTGCGTGAGATATTTGATGTCGCATGCCTTCGATGCGCGACGCTCCCTGCTTAGCTTGAAACCATTCCATCCCAGTTTCCTCCGACTGATCCCGTCCCGGTGTTGTTCTCCAGTTTGCCTTCCCGCTGTAGTCCTTTGTAACAATAGGGTTGACTCGCGGTCGTATTTTCCGGTCCACCTTTGATTTCTGTCTCATTGTTCATTTGTCCCATCTTGTGCCCTCCGTAAATTGTCGCTGTTGCAACTGTTTTTCCACCGCGTTTTTATCAGTGGTGTGTTGTGTGAGAAATTATGTCTGAATTGTACATATTTGTCCCATACATGGGTGCCGGCATTCAGGGGTCGTGAATTTAAACTTACCCAGGCATGTGCCTGGAACCGGCCGTCAAATTTTCGCGTGCCGACGTGGATCGTAGGGTTTGTTCCCTGTCTGCGTAATAACCACCACAATGCCAGCGAGCGAGAGAGGCAACTGCCGGGCCAGGGGCTGTGGTCGCGTATCCGGCGTACCAGGCGCCGCATACCAAGCGCAAACCCTTCGATATCCGCATGCGGATCTGTTTGGTCGGGATGCGCCGGTACAAATATTCGCAGCCTCACCAGGGTGCGGTTATATCCGAACAATATTAAATGTGCATGCACCAGGGGCACGACAACCGCCAATTGCAGGGCAAATCTGCGCGCCGGCCGGGTAAAGCCTCCCTTCGGGGAGAGCAAGGTATCACTCGCTAACATCCAAAAGACCTTCCGCATTACAATCGGTTAATAAATGATTTAAATCACGACGCACGGTCGCTTCGTCCACATCGAACTCATCCAGCATTTTGGCGATGACGGGCTCTATATCGCCATATTTCCCGAGCAATTGCCACATGCGGGTACCGGTTTTATCAAGGGAATAATATTCCTCGGTCTCGAGATGCAGCAGGACGGTCCCGTCATCCAGTTCCGAGAAGATAACATTGGGGTTAAGTTTGATTGTAGGGTGATGTGTTGTCATCTCCGAGTTTCCCATATGGGGAAACCATGGAAAGACCCCGT
>DAOWNV010000138.1 GCA_030642405.1 Desulfosarcina sp. | reverse complement strand
GTGTTGCATCAGATATTACAACCAACAAGGTTGCGCTATCTGACGCGCCTTGAACACAAACAAAAATCCGGCGTCATCTGTGTGTATTTTATTCTTGCCGAGGCCCTTAGAAAACGGCCTTATGGACAAACAGAATTCGGAAAACCTGCTCGAAGTCAACAACATTGAAGTGGTGTACAACGATATCATCCAGGTATTGCGCGGCGTCAGCCTCCATGTGCCCAAAGGCGGTATCGTCGCCCTGCTGGGCACCAACGGTGCCGGCAAGACCACTACGTTGCGCGCCATCAGTGGCCTGCTCAAACCGGAAAACGGCTTTGTCCGCGATGGGTATATCAAGTTTTCCGGCAGCGACATCACCAATGTCCTGGGAACCCATGTGGTCAAACTCGGCGCTGTTATGGTGCCGGAGGGACGCCGGGTGTTCAAACACCTCACGGTGGCGGAAAATATCCGGGTGGGGTCCATTACCCGCAAAGACGGATCCCGAAAAATTCGTGCAGACAACGATAAGATGTACGATCACTTTCCCCGGTTGGCCAAGATTACCCACCGGCTGGCCGGGTACTGTTCCGGTGGAGAGCAGCAAATGATTGCCATTGCCCGGGCACTGATGGCCTCGCCCGAAATGCTCATGCTGGACGAGCCGTCCCTGGGCCTGGCGCCCCTGCTGGTCAAAGAGATTTTTGAAAACATCGAAACCATCAACAGGGAAATGGACACGACCATCCTGGTGGTGGAGCAGAATGCCAAAATCGCACTGCAGGTGTCCGATTATGCCTATGTTATGGAATCCGGAAAAATCGTTCTAGAAGGCCTGTCCAAGGAGCTTCGCGAAAATCCGGACGTCAAAGAGTTCTACATGGGCGTGACCCAGGGCGGCGGACGAAAATCTTTCAAAGCAGTCAAGTCCTATAAGCGGCGCAAGCGTTGGATGTAGTTCATTCAGCCGCCGGCGTTTCGCCGATGGGGAAAGGGCATCCGGTTATGAAATTTCTCGTTGCCTACAACGGTTCGACAGAGTCCAGGGCAGCCCTTGATCTGGCGATAAAACAGGCGTCGTTGTTCAAGGCCAAGGTGTTTGTCATTACCTCTATGGAGGGTGGCCGCAGCGAAAAGCCGGAAGAGATCGTCCGGGTAAACAAGGAATTGAAAGGAGTTCGGCGGCAATTCGAAGGTACCGGGATCGAAAACGACGTTCAGGAGATGGCACGGGGGCTGTCTCCGGGCGAGGATATCGTTATTTTTGCCGAAGAGAACAGTATCGATCAGATCTTCGTGGGTGTCGAAAAGAAATCCAGGACCCGCAAACTGCTTCTCGGCTCAACGGCACAATACATTATTTTGAAAGCGACCTGTCCGGTGACCACCACCAAGTAAGGATCTTGGAAATAATAAAACCCACAGAGATGACGGCGGTTTTTTGTTCGTATTCAAGGCGTGTCGATGGTTGCATACTGGTTGTATGTGGCCATCGACCCAACGCAGAACACGGGAAAAAAGACAAGTAAAATTGTGGCTTTTATTATTTCCAAGGCCCTTAAACCAACAAGCACAAGGAGTATAACCATGGGGCTTTACGATTTTTCCCTTTATGACCTGATTTGTCGCAACGCCCAATGTTACCGGAACCATCCGGCCTGGTTTGAAGCCGATGTCGGCATTGCGGTCACCTTTGGACAGTTCAAAAAAGATGTGGATCGACTGGCTGTGGGGCTGCAGCAAGCCGGAATTCGTTCCGGCGACCGAATCGGCGTCGTGGGAAAAAACAGCCTGGCCTTTTTTCAGGTTTATGGCGCCGCTGCGGCACTAGGGGCAATTTTACTGCCCATCAACTGGCGCCTTTCCGCCGATGAGGTGGCCTTTAACCTTAACGACGGCGAACCGGTGGCTCTATTTGCCGATGATGAATTCGGGGCGATGGTGGCCGGTATCCGGGATCGGCTTCATTCGGTGAAACACTTTTTTAACCTGAACGATGCCGGTTCTTCCGATGCCTTCGATCAGCTGATGGTCGACACCCCCTTTGCTGCCGATCCGGTCGGAAACGACGACGGACTGGTTATCATCCACACGGCCGCCGTGGCCGGCCGGCCGCGGGGTGCCCTGTTGAGCCATGCCAACCTGCTGTGTGCCAGCCTGCATCTCAACCACTGTTTCGGTCTTTCGCCTGCCGATGTTCACCTGAACCTGCTGCCCCTGTTTCACGTGGGCGGCCTGTTCATGGCCGTTACCGCCTTTTACGCCGGGGCATTGAACGTCAACATGAGTAAATTCGACGCCGACAAGGCGGTAGACCTGATCCAGTCCAAAAAAGTCTCCGTGTTTTTCGATTTCTCACCGATTCTGGGGTCTATCCTGGACGCGCAGGAAAAAACCGGTGCCGACATCTCATCGCTGAAATCCGTCATGGGCCTGGATGTGCCGGAAACCATCGAACGCTATCAGACCGTCAGCGGCGGCTGTTTTTACAATATGTACGGTCAGACGGAGACCTCCTGCCTCGTCTCCATGGGCCGCTACGATGACCGGCCCGGATCGGCCGGCCGGCCGATTCCTTTGGGACTGGTGGATCTGGTGGATGAAGACGACAACCCGGTACCGACGGACCAGGTGGGTGAAATTACCCTCAAAGGACCCATGGTATTCAAAGGGTACTGGAATCTGGACGCGGACAATGCCCACACCTTTCGCAACGAACGGCACCACACCGGCGACCTGGGGCTGCTTCGACGAAGACGGGTTCCTGTGGTACGCCGGACGCAAGCCGGAAAAGGAGTTGATCAAGCCCGGCGGCGAGAATGTCTATCCGGCGGAGGTGGAAAAAGTAATCCTTGATCATCCGTCGGTGGAACAGACCATGGTGTTCGGCGTGCCGGATCCCAAATGGAAGGAGGGCATCAAGGCGGTCTGTGTGTTGAAATCCGGCCGGACGCTCACCGAAAAGAAGTTGATCGAATTCGTCGGCAGTCGCATCGCCGGATACAAAAAACCCCGGTATGTGCAGTTCGTGGAATCCCTGCCGGAGACAAGTGACGGCATCGATCGGGAGGCAGTGAAATCACGTTATGGGGGCGAGCAGCAGTGCACCAATCAATAAATTCTTACATATTCATTCTAAAAGCCATACGCCTGATGAGTTCGTAAAAAAGCTTATGAAACCGTCGAGACCAGTATCATTTGATAGCAGTCTATGTATCAGGGTGCGGATGTGATCTCAAATGGATGGGAAAATGCCGCTACCGTTTAAAATAAAGGGTTTTGGAAATGGTGCCCTGATTCCCGGATGTATCATATGCAGTCACGGTGATGACATTTTCCCCGCGCTTAAGCATGATACGGTCAATGAACCATTGGGTGGTTCCCCTCGCCATGCCGTTGCCGCCGATACTGTTTTCCCAAACTACTTGTGCTACTTCCCGGTCATCCCAAGCGGTTCCTGAAAAACTGATTTTATGCCAGCTAACTGTTATTGGATCACCCATTGGTTCTACGAAAGTCAAATTTGGAGCAATGGTGTCCTCTGATGGTGCTTCAGGGGCTACGATAACCTGACAAGTATCCGTTGCCATCATCCCACCGCTGTCGGTAACGGTAAGTTCAAACGTCAACCGGCCGCCCTCATTGCCCATATCCGGTGCGACAAACACGGGTTGCTGTGCAGTGGTATCGGACAACGCCACCGGTACGCCATCTGTTTGACGCCACCGGTAAGAAACGACCCTATCTCCATCGGTATCGGTCGATAGTGAACCATCCAGAGTAACTTCGTCGCCTATATTAATCTGTTGGTCTGGGCCGGCGTCTGCCACTGGCGGTATGTTGACCCATGTAACGGTGACCAGAGAGGTATCCGTGTCCTGCAGCCCGCCAGCATCACTAACGGTAATCTCAAAGGTCATAGATGCGCCTTCCGGTCCGACATTCGGCGCTTGGATTGTGGGGGTTGCAGATCTATCGTCGGATAGGATGACGGCCAGGCCATTGAGTTGCTTCCACATATACGACTCAATGCCATCGTCCGGATCGGTCGATTTGGTAGCATTCAATACCACCTGTGAACCTTCGCTCACGATCTGATCCATGCCTGCGTTGGCAGTGGGCGGCACGTTGACCCAAGTCACATTAACAATGCAATTGTCAACAGATGTAGCGCCGCTGTAATCGGTTACAACCAATTCAAATACCAAAGCTGTTCCTGAGGTTTCTACATTCGGCGTCGTGAAGGTCGTCTCCGGGCTTTCGGGAGCGTTAAGAACCACTTCAACACCTTGAATCTGCCGCCATTGGAATGCGGCGATACCGTCATCCGAGTCGGTTGAGTTGAGTCCGTTGAGCGTAACCACCCGGCCCTCATCGACAGTCTGGTCCGGTCCGGAATCCGCTACGGGTGGGAGGTTCTCCAAAGCAAACAGGGCTTCAATCGTGTGATTTGCTTTAACATCCGAAAAGATATACGTGGTTTTGGAGCCCACCGAAACACCGTCAACAATGACATCTGTTATCGAGCAACTGCTGTTTGGGGTAAGCGTGTAGGTTTGGCTGCCGCCAAATGAAACAATTGTATTCCCGGAAGGTGTGATCGTACCGTTATCACCGGCCATAGCTGAAATGATGTAGGTATCTGCCACAAAGGTGGCATGGATGGTATGATCCTCGATCACCTGGTTAAACTGATAAGCCGAGATCGGCCCAACGGAACTACCGTCCACCGAAACGTCAGCCACATGATAGCCAGAAGCGGGTGTGATCGTAAAGCCTTGACTGGATCCATGATCCACGGTGACATCACCGGATGGAGATATGCTGCCATTGGTGCCTGTTAAAGATGAAATCGTGTGGTTACTGCTGGCAAATTCTGCAGTGATGGCGTGATCCGCAGCGACCTGATGGAATGTGTAGGCGAGAACCGCACCAATGGAGACGCCATCCACAAACACGCCAGTGACGTGGTAGCCGTCATCCGGTAAGATGTCGAATGTTTGATCGACACCTGCTTCCACAGTCACCATGCCAGAAGGTGAGATGGAACCATGGTCGGCGGTAGAGGCTGAGATAGCATATGTGGTCGCTGAAAGGGATGGCGACAAAAAAGAAACCTCGTTGGAATCGCCGCTCTCTATTTCTCCAACATAAGCCCGGACAATAAAGTAATAGGTGATGTCATCATCGAGGTTGTCAACTGTGCAGGTCGTATAAGGGCCTGTCCAAACGGGTTGACTGTAATCATAGGCCTGTCCTTCGGTACGTTGATAGATACGGTAGCCCTCGGGTGTGGGGTCATTCGGGTCCCATGCCATGGTCATCTGGGCGGCGATTGAAAATGCAGGTAATAAAAAAAGAATACAGAAAAATGTCAGTGCAGTGCGTACGAGGGAATTGATTTGGCCATAAAACCATGATGACATATGATCATCCTCCGTGATGATTTTGACAATCGGTGAATCCACGGAGGAGACAGCCGTTTGCCTTCGGCGGCTCTGCTACCTTGCCTTCTGAAAAATAGAAGGTTTAGGCCAGCGGCTTTGCGGCCCATTCTTTCGAATAGTTCGCCATTATCGAGCAGTTTGGTGTAACTTCTCTATTTTAAAGCAAATATATTGCCAACATACCAATTAAAACATTTTTTATATTCAACCCTCTAATTTCTTAACATAATTACGTGTGACACCCTTCTGAATAATCGGACGTATAGAAGGGAAACATCCATTAAAAACGTATTATAAAGTAACCGCAAGGGTAATGAAATTACATTTTTTGCACTAAATTTGAGTACAGTATCGATACCTGCTTTTGATGCGGGCAGCTTGTGCGATGCGGGGCTATCATGGGGGTAGGGAAACAGGACAATACCCGGGTCGGTTGTTGCTACCTCCACCCACCATGCGGTGTCTTTGAATTATCGGGTGGAGTTGGAGGGGCGTTTGAGAGTTGCTATTTGATGGATTTTTGGTATCGGCAACCATGGAGTTTCGCAGTGACCGGCATGCGAAGACGGAAAGCCATGGGTATCATAGAGGCCAAGCGCCACTAACCTCACCGTGAGCAAGCCGAGTTGACTTAGCAAGCAGGGGGCGAACATTGAAAAAAAATCTTATTATCAATTGCCGTTTTTTTGAAAATTTCCTCTATGCTGGTTGAGATTGTGAGCGACATCAACAATTAGTTGACTTCGAGGCAATTACGGCTTAAAGGTGAAGCCTTATATGTTGGTCCCATTGCTAAAATTCGTCAGATGAAATCTGACATTGAGGGCTCAAGGTTTTTTATATGAGACCGATAAATGGATATAGTTCTGTGATAAGCGTTTGCAATTTGTAAATTTTTGTTGACAACGTAAACAGCCCTTATTAGCATTTAACTAATTATCATAGGCATGATGATCATCTTTTCCGTCACAGTCATCACAATTCTAATGGTCATCATGATCATCACCAGGAGGGAGCGCCATGGCACGGCCCATTGCACCGACGCCTAAGCTTGACCGCAAGGCGACGGAAAAATTTATGAGGAAGGTGGGTAGGGACCTCAAACGTCCTGTTGGCCTTGTAGCTACGCCTAAGCTCGATAACGTCATCAAAATGATTAAGGCGGATGCTCAGCAGCTACAGAAATAAGATCGAATACGGTGATTTTGTTTTATATAACCTGAGAGGATTAGAAGAATTTAAGTGTTGTCAGCATTTTGATTGTGGGGATGACGATCTAAACGAATTTTTTCAATGCGATGCTGAGCCCCACAAAACTGAATTGTTAGCCACAATTTACTGCCTGAAACTAAAAAAGGCCACTGATGGCAAAGATTCGCCACCTTTGGCCTTTATTAGTTACAGTAACGACGTAATACCAACAGCAAAAACAAAAAATTTTGAAGCTTTTCAAGACTATTTAACGAACAGCATTCCAGCCCAAAAACATTATCCATTCTTACCCGCCGTCAAAATCGGCCGACTTGGAGTCCACAAGGAGTACCAGGGCCATCATATCGGCACATATCTCCTAAACCTCACAAAACAGCTTTTCACTACAAACAATCGAACGGGCTGCCGTTTCATCACCGTGGACGCATACAAAGATCATAAGGTGACCAAATTTTATAAAAAAAACGATTTCCAGTTTTTGAATGACTCCGACAGAGGAAAAAAAACAAGGATCATGTATTTTGATCTTAAGCGTTATCAGCCTCCATCAGAATAACTGCTTATATTAATTGTCTCCTTCCACCCAGATTGCATATTACCCAAAATCATCTCGAAGCTAAGGGGGGATATAGCAACGTCAAACTGGCCCCCCAAGTGGCCCCCGACAGAATAAGGAAATAAAAAAGGGCTCGTCAAAACAACATAAGCCCTTGATCTATTTGGTCGGGGCGAGAGGATTTGAACCTCCGGCCCCCTG
>DAOWNV010000221.1 GCA_030642405.1 Desulfosarcina sp. | reverse complement strand
AACCACCAGCTATTGGTTGAAAGAACTTCACTTCATCACCTTCGATGATTTTCGCATCCGCTTTGACAAGTTTTCCGTTTATGGTCACTATACCGATGCTCACCGCGGCGACATTCACCATTTCCATTACATCCCGAACACGCGTTTCCTCCGAAACTTCCAGGTCTATTCCCGTTGCCGGGTCATAGCCTTGGCAGGCTTTGGATAACGTACCATAAAGTTTGACCCGTACTTTCAATGCTCCGCCTCCTCAAAGTCGAAGGTGGTATTCATCATCTTCAGTGTTCATATTCGGTTTATTTTTGAAATACCGTGCAACCCTCCGCCACAATCAGCAAAGGGTTGCATGGTTGTTTGAGATCAGGGAGTAACCGGAGGCGGGATCGTATCCACACGGTGGGACTGAAGTTTTTCCTTGTTCTTGATCAACTGTTTTTTGGCTTTGTCAACAACCAGGTCGATCGCTTCATTCCATGCACTGCTCGCTTCTGTTGCATGAACCTCAAAGCCCTTGCCTTTGAGGTTTACATCCACGATTTTCCTTAACTTCTCTTCCTGGAAGACCACATCCGCAATTCCCGGATGTGGCATTATCCTTTCAAGACGCATGAGTTTTTCTTCAAGGTAGGATTTAAGGTAGTCCGAGGAGCTTACATTTTTGAAGGTCACCATAATTTGCATATTTTATCCTCCTTTGTTAAAGATCCGGTCTGTTCCTTCAATTTATCATCGTCGGAACGCAGAAACAATTAATTCCTTCGCTTTTTGCAAAATCGGCCTTCTGAATTTTACCTTCAGGTACAAATCACCTGTCTCGCCACCATGGCTGCCGGCCTCGCCCATACGGGACAAACGGATTTGTTGCCCCTCTCTCGTTCCCGCAGGAATATTGACCACGAGTTTCTTAGATCGCCGATGGTGATGATAGGGGAACGGCCCTCCGGTTCTTGCGAACTCGGGGGACAGATAGATGGTTTCCTGGATGTCTTCCCCTATTTTTGGAAGAGTCAACCCAGTGGCTTTTTTAAACAAGTACTTCATCATCCGGCCTGGCCCTAAAGACTGCCCCCGTGCCATGTGGTTTTTCCGTTTTCTACCAAATCCCCTCTTATAAATGAAACCTTTGCCATGAAGGCCGTGTTTCTTGAATTCAAAATGCTTGTACCCTGAACCGTAAAAATCACTAAAAATGGAATCAACGCCACGCAAGCCAAAGGATCGAGCCATCTCCTCAAAAATTTGCTGCACATCCGAGCCATTGAAAATGTCCCTTTCGGAATAGGTATTGCGAAACCGGCCATGGGCGTTGTCACCGTATTGATTTCGCATACCGTCATAGGATTCTCGTTTATTTTCATCGGACAGGACGGCATACGCT
Organism: Desulfosarcina sp.; assembly: GCA_030642405.1. GTDB lineage: Bacteria > Desulfobacterota > Desulfobacteria > Desulfobacterales > Desulfosarcinaceae > Desulfosarcina. Next base: position 3,540 of record DAOWNV010000221.1, on the reverse strand, counting down.
TCATTGATGCGCTTCATCATTTCTGCTGAAGAGGAATCCTTTTCATTGCGATCCGGATGGTATTTAAATGCAAGATCACGATAGGCCTGTTTGATGATTTTTGCATCTGCTTTCCGATCCACACCCAGTACCTGATAATAGTCCTGTTGTGTCATACGCCCCTGTTTTCCCTTATTGTATGATTTTGTTTTCCCCTGAATGCGTGAGCCATACCTTTAAATATAGTCATGAAAGGGTCGGTTGGCGATGGTAAACAATGAATACTATAAAATAAGGATGCGGACGGCGTTTTCCAAACAGATCGATTCATCTATTAAGCATATCGGTAAAAGACCGATAATAACAACAGAAAACCGTATAGTAACTTGATCCCCGATTCTTAAGAGGCTTATGAAAGTAAACACCAACAGGGTTGTATTTATCATCAGCTCCTTGATATTCGTGACGGCATTGTGGGTCCGTTGGTCAATTTTTGCCGATGTATCCTCCCATGGACGGTATTATTTTGCATCCATTATTACGATTAGCGGCTTTATGGTGGTGATAACGCTGTTGAGGCTTATAAAAAAACGACCCGCCGGAACGAAACAAGAAAGCTGCTCAACCGATGACAAGACCCAACAACGCCGCGGGAATTTCCGGATTAAGTTCGATCCGTCGGAAGGTCCCATTTTCATCCGAAAAACCGATGATCATCAACCGGATCCGACATTTACCTGTTCCGTTATCGATATCTCCGAAACCGGTATTGGCCTGGCCTGTACGGGCGTGTATGCAAAGGGGCAGACGGTATTGGGAGAGATTATCTTTGACAGTGGAAGAACCGCACCCGTCAATGGTGTGGTGGTTCGAGAAGGATTGGACGGGACGTTTTTTAATCTCCACTGCACCATTGCCCCACCCCTTCTCATGAAAGAGCAGCGGGAACAGATTCAAAGGAAAAAAGCAAAGGGCCCTTTACCAAAAGCCGGTACAACGTCTTTGGATGCCGTAACCACCTCCCTTCCCAGTCATACACCCAAAGGGGTCTGCCGATTAAAACGACCCTGATGGATTATATGGTATCGTAAAACAAACCCTCTGTTTAGTTGGACCTTTTGGAAATCCACACCTTGTATTGGATGATTGGATGGCTATATTGGCAGGGATCCAAAAATTTTCGAGCAAAAGGGTAAAAAAAACATGACCACCTATGCGACTAACAAAAGTATCCGCAACATAGCCATCATCGCTCACGTCGATCACGGTAAAACCACCCTTGTGGATGCCATGTTTCGCCAAAGCGGCCTTTTTCGTCAGGGACAGCAAACGGATGAACGGATGATGGACCGGATGGATCTGGAGCGGGAACGCGGCATCACCATATCCGCAAAAAACTGCTCCGTCGTTTACCAGGGGAAAAAAATAAACATAGTCGACACCCCCGGACATGCTGATTTCGGCGGTGAAGTGGAACGGGCCCTCTCTATGGTGGATGGTGCTATTCTTTTGGTCGATTCATCTGAAGGCCCCCTTCCTCAGACTCGTTTCGTCCTTCAAAAGGCCCTCTCCGCCAATCTAAAAATCATCGTTGTAATCAATAAAATCGACCGCAAGGATGCCAGGCCGAAAGCTGTTCTGGATCAAGTATACGACTTGCTGATAGACTTGGAAGCAAATGATGACCAGTTGGAGTTTCCCCTGTTTTATGCCATTGGACGCGATGGAACCGCAGGTTCTTCACCGGACGCGTTGGACAAGGACCTCCATCAACTTTTTGATGCCATCGTTCGGGAAATTCCCCCACCCCGTTTTATCACCGATACCCCTTTTCAGATGCTGGTTTCCGATCTGGGATACTCGGACTACCTGGGGCGTTTGGCCGTAGGCCGGATTGTAGGAGGCCAGGCCGGATCAAGGAACCGGCTGATTTGTATTGATGCGGACGGCAACCATAAAGCATTAAAAGTAACCCGACTGCAAATTTACGAAGGGATGGACATTACGCCGGTGTCTTCAGTCAGCGCCGGAGAAATCGCGATCCTTTCAGGTATCGATGATGTAACCATCGGCGATACCATCTGTACGGAGGACGCACCCTTTCCCCTCCCCCGAATTACCGTGGATCCTCCCACGGTCTCCATGTTGTTCACCATCAACAACGGCCCCATGGGCGGCAAGGAGGGCCGTTATGTGCAGTCGGCCAGGATTCGGGAACGTCTGGTCAAAGAGACGTTGCTCAATGTTGCGATCCAACTGGAAACCACCGACGATCGAGATGCGGTCATGGTCAAGGGACGAGGGGAGTTTCAGCTGGCCATCCTTATTGAAACCATGCGCAGGGAGGGCTTCGAATTCTGCGTAGGCCGTCCCAAAGTAATTTTGAAACAGTTAGATGGGGTTACGCAAGAACCCATAGAACAGCTATTTGTAGATTGTAGTGAAGCCTTTATGGGAGTGGTTACGGAAAAACTTTCCATTCGAAAAGGAAAAATGATGAACCTCTCCAACTCGGGTACAGGTCGTGTCCGCATTGAGTTCTCAATACCCTCCAGGGCTTTGATCGGCTACCGGGACGAATTTCTGACCGATACCCGGGGGACCGGAATCATGAACTCCTACTTTACGGGGTATGAACCTTTCAGGGGAGATTTTCCAAGCAGGTTTACAGGATCCATCGTTTCTGACCGCCAAGGCCATGCGGTGCCTTATGCCCTTTATAATCTAGAGCCGCGGGGCCGCTTGTTCGTCCAACCGGGAAAACCGGTTTACGAGGGGATGGTCATCGGTGAGCACAACCGGGATAAGGACATTAATGTTAATCCCACAAAAGAGAAAAAATTATCCAACGTCCGGGCATCGGGAAAAGACGACCACGTAACCCTTGCACCAATGCGCCCAATGACCCTTGAGCAGGCTATCAATTTCATTCGTGACGACGAATGGGTTGAGGTGACGCCCAAGTCCATCCGTTTGCGAAAGGTAATCTTAGGCGTCAAAGCTCGATATGTGCAAAGGGATAAGGGTTCAAAAAAATAGAGGTTTCATCAGTGGAGCGATTTCTGCGCTATGCCTGCGGCATTTTAAAGTAATGCACCATGTTCACAGTTACACTTTTCCCGAAACCTTAAAAATTTTTTCTACCTGTCTGCAAAGCAGTTCAAACTGCTCCGGGTAAAGACTTTGGGCGCCATCACTAAGGGCTTTATCCGGTTCGTGGTGGACTTCCACCATCAATCCGTGGGCGGAAGCCGCGGCAGCAGCCCTGGATAAAGGCAACACCTGATCTCGACGACCGGCCGCATGGCTGGGATCCACGATAATCGGCAGATGACTCTCTTTTTGAACGACCGGTACGGCGGACAGATCCAACGTATTGCGGCTATGGTGAACAAAGGTGCGTACACCTCGCTCACAGAGAATCACCTGGTGATTGCCTCTTGCCATGATGTATTCAGCGGCCATCAGCCACTCCTCAATGGTGGCAGCCATGCCTCTTTTGAGCATAACGGGCCGGTTGGACTCCCCTGCCCTATTTAAAAGACTGAAATTTTGCATGTT
>DAOWNV010000018.1 GCA_030642405.1 Desulfosarcina sp. | reverse complement strand
TCCGCCATTTTTTTCTCCTTTTTGGTTTGTGATAGAATTGAAACCTAAATTCCGTATTTCAACGAAAAAGAATTCATATTTGCCATAATGAGGCAAAACAAACAGGTGAAAGGATAATCGTAAAATTACCAGTTTTCACCCAGAATTTCAAAATGAGCCTGTGGATGAGCACATGCAGGGCACATTTCGGGGGGCTCGGTTCCCTCGTGCAGATACCCACAGTTACGACATCGCCAGGTGACACTACCCTCTCTTTTAAACACACGACCGGCCTCGATATTGGCTTTGAGATCTAAATATCGTTTCTCGTGCTGTTTTTCTGCAACTGCAATGGCTTCGAAAATGAATGCTACATGATCCAATCCTTCTTCACGTGCGATCTTGGCAAAACCGGGGTACATGGTTGTCCACTCGAAATTCTCACCACCGGCTGCTTCCGTCAGGTTTTCAACGGTGGTGCCGATCACACCTGCGGGAAAGGCGCCGGTAATTTCCACTTCGCCGCCTTCCAGCAGTTTGAACAGCCTTTTTGCATGCTCTTTTTCCTGATTCGCCGTCTCTTCGAAAATGTCTGCGATCTGCACAAATCCTTCCTTTTTAGCCTGTTTCACAAAGTAGGTATAACGATTTCTAGCTTGAGATTCACCTGCAAATGCAGTCAGAAGATTTTTTTCGGTTTGCGTTCCTTTAATTGTTGCCATGATCACACTCCTTTTGTTATTTGTGGCTAATAGTTATTGCTCGTTAATCAACAACTCTCATCCCACCAGCCTTTGGCTATATGTTTGAGCTTTTCCTCATCGGCCAATCGCTTGATTTTGTACCCCGAATCCCGAAGTATACCGTAAAGGATTCCGCATCCCGTATCTTCACGGTCCTCATCTCCAATATTGGCTAATTCGATCATGCGCTCTGCGAGCAGGATGGTTTGTTTTAGGTTTTGGTCACACGATTTCACGAATTGAAGCTCTCCAAATGGTTTTGCTCTACCGGCTCAGTATGGGGGGCGGCAGTTTTAAGATAGCTCCATCAAGATGTATGCCAATATTGGAGAACACTATCGTGTTGAAACATAACCTATTAAAAAAAGAGAAAAAATACAAAGTTATGGAATAGTTTCAAATGGCTGATTTTACCAACCTTGTTTTCCGCGATTTGGTGGTCATATGGCTCTAATCACTACATGGGCTTGAGTAAGTGTGTTAAATGGTCCATCTTCAGGTCTCATGTTTATACTGAGACAAAGTTGTCTCGAAAGACAGGAAACATGGGACGACAGGACATGTGCGTTCCGGGGAGACACAAACGGATGAGATGCTCCCCGGTCTCAGGCGTACTTCTCGCTCCCAATGTGGTGTGGAGCAAAGACACTATGATAACAGTTATCCACCATTGACAACCAAACTTCATGACCAACCTCCCCGGACATTGGTTAATATCATGGGAAGCGCAGGGGCACCGGATTGCCGTGGATCAGTGCGCCATACCTTTACGTAGTATCCACGATCCTGTTCGGTTCGGTAGGGCGGGCTATTTGGTGGCGATTAGACGATGGCTGAGCAGTTTGATATGCGACATTTCTTCTTTGATGATATCGTCCAACCGGGCTTGACCCAAACTTTCGGAAACCAAGTCCTTCATCCCCAAATAAAAAACAATCGAATCTTTTTCCGCCAAAATGGCTTCTTTAAGAATTGCTTGCAACGAAGTTGTATCAATTGTTTTTTCGAAGAAAACACGGGTGTCCGCCAATGCTTTTAGATATGATGCCCCATCCCCTTCAGGATCGAACACTGTTGACGTTTTTTCAGCGTTCGAAAGCTCTTTTTTCATGTTGCTGAACATTTTTTCATGATCGTCTTCCATGGCTGCAAGGTCCATGAGAAAGTTTTTTGCATCCTGGTCCGTAATATCGCTCGCTGCTTTCCGGTAAAATGCAGCCCCGTTCCTTTCAATTTGCTCGGCCATCTCAAACAGATCGTTCGCATTAAAATCATAGCTCATGGTTGGCTTACCCTTTCTCTTCCAAGTCACTGGTTGTCTCTTGCTGAGAATAATTAGATTTGTTTATAGTCGATACATGCACGTTTCATCGACCTTCTGTCAACCCAAAAATCACGATTGCTGTTTCACCTTCTAAAGGTTTGAAATCTATTGAATGCGACTTATATTGAACATAGCAAGAGCAATGCCTTTAGATTCATACTCTCGATCCGGTTCAATCGGATTCATACCCAAACCTTCCAAGGAGAAACAGATGGCTCAGACCACTTTTAAGGGCGAAATCGTACAATTGTGTGGAGATCTTCCTCGGGTGGGTTCATTTGCACCAGAATTCACCTTGGTTAAAAACGACCTCACCGATGTCTCACTCAAAGACTTTTCAGGAAAAACCGTCGTTCTGAACATTTTCCCAAGTATCGACCTTCCGGTGTGCGCAGCCTCCGTAAAAAAACTGGACGCTGAAATTCAAAAAACCGAGGGTGCTGTAGTTTTATGCATATCGGCAGACCTTCCCTTTGCCCATGATCGATACTGTGTGGCAGAAGAGCTGGATCACGTGATTGCCGCCTCCACTTTTCGAAATCTCGAGTTTGGTGATGCGTATGGCATGCGTATCACCGACGGTCCGTTGGCGGGGCTTCTGGCCCGGGTTCTGATGGTTATCGATGGCACAGGGAAAGTGGTTTACACACAGCTGGTTGATGAGATTTCCAAAGAGCCTGATTATGAAAAGGCCATTGCCTGTCTGGCTTACGAGGAAGTTATGGATGCATGCATGAGCAGTTTCACGGCAGAGCATTCCAGGGCAATGGACGACGATGGGCCTTGCGACGACGGCAGAGGCGGTCTGTGATCGATCCATCGTAATAAAGAAGGGGAATCCTTTTTTTGGGTTTAGGAAGTGATTGACCATGGGTTCATACCTTCGATCATAACAACATTTTTTTAAAAAGAAGCGAAAAATAGACTGAAAAAAAGGAATATCAATGGCCAATGAAACAGTGGTGATTCGTTGTCGAAACTGTGGTACGCGCAACCGAATTCCAGTGGTAAAACTTACAAAGGGACCGAGTTGCGGCCGGTGTAAAGAACCTTTCCCGAGCATTTCGACACCCAGCAGACCGATCATGGTGACCGATAGCACGTTTACTGCTGAGGTAATCGAAAGCCTTTTACCTGTTCTGGTGGACTGCTGGGCTGCGTGGTGTGCTCCCTGCACGTCCATGTCGCCGATTCTGGATGATTTGGCACAAACCTATACGGGACGGTTGAAAATAGCCAAACTCAATGTGGACCAAAACCCGATGACTTCCAGTCGGAACAACGTCTCGAGTTTGCCTACGCTTTTGTTTATTAAAGATGGCAAGGTCGTCGATACGGCTGTCGGGGCCTTGCCGAAAATGGAAATCGAACGGCACCTATCGTATTTTTTGGATCGTTAAGCCGTCACTTACGGTAAAGGCATCTGAGGATTGTGAATTCCTTACCGGATCAACACTCAATTGGCGGGAACTGATATCATCGGTGGAGGGAACCATCATGTCCGAACAGATTCGATCTGCTGAAAACTACCACAGGGTGACAAGCTACAGGCGCAACCGCTTAGCTCATCACACCTTGGACTGGGCGAACCAACCGGTAGCGGTCAAACCCTATCCCACATTGCCACGGATATACCTCGATCGGAATGTTGAACTACCGAAGATAAACTATTTCAAAATGAAGAAGAACATTTCTGCAGGTGATGACAGCTCATCGCCTATGTTGAACCTTCGGGAAATATCCAAAGTGTTTCGTTTGACCCATGACGTTACAGCCCGTGCCATGCACGGGGAAAAGCCGTTCTATTACCGCAGTGTTGCATCGGCCGGAGCCTTGTACCCTTTCGAAATTTATCTGGCCGCCCATAACATCCACGGTCTACATCAGGGTTTATATTACTACAATCTTTTTGAATTTTCTCTTTCTCCATTGCGTACAGCTCCTATCCCGGAACTTGTGCAGACGAAGAAGCGTGTTTTGGCCGCCTTTTTTCTGACCGGTATTTTCTTTCGAAGCGCCTGGAAGTATCGAGACCGTGCCTACCGCTATGTTTTGTTGGATACCGGCCACCTGATTGAAAATCTCAGACTTGCGCTTGGTGCGTTGAATTATTCCTTTTCCATCCATTTCGATTTTGATGATGAAAAGGCTGCGACCCTGTTGGGTTTGGATCCTGCAAAAGAGGTCTGCCTGGCGGTCATTCATCTGCACGGAAACGATGGTGTCGAGAATACAACCGAGAAAACGCAACCTCTTGAACCTCTTGACAGCGACATTCTCCAAGCTTCTTCCGTATCGAATATGGAAGTTGAGTATGCACCTATCCTGCAGATGCATCAAGCCGGCAGTATCGGTTTGAAACTTACTACCGGAGACCCTGCCGCACCAGCTTTTCTAAAAAAAAGAAAACCCCGGTGGATCGATCCCGGCCCGATGGATCTGCCGGATAAGAAGGATTATTTTCATGTGTTAACAACGCGTCGTTCACGTCGCAATTTTATTTCTGCTTCTGTCCGACCTGAGGAATTTTATACGTTTTTTCACCAGATAGTTCGGAGCATGGAGACTGGAGCCGGCATTTTGTCGGGATCTCAAACTTGTGTGACGATAGGATTGTTGGCGGGAGAAGGATTGCCGATTGTCCCCGGGGTCCACCTTGTGGATCCATCATCGCAACGATTGGGCTGTGTTTTGGATGGTGTTTTCCTTGAGCGGATGGCAATGGCCTGCCTTGACCAAATGTGGTTGAAGCATGTCGCGTTCCATTTGGTTTTCCTTGCGGACTTGGCTTGCCTGGACCGGATGTGGGGGCCGCGCGGATATCGAGTTGCGATGATGGAAGCCGGGCGGTTGGGGCAACAGGCATATCTGGCTGCCACCGCACTGGGATGGGGGGCATGCGGCATCGGAGCCATTTATGACGAGGAAGCGGCCGATTTGCTGGATTTAGAAAATGGAGAAGTTTTGCTCTATCTAATAGGAATTGGTTCAGTAAAAAAGAGGCGAACATGACAATCGATTTAAAAATTTTTTCAGGTAGCGGGAACCCGGAGCTGGCAACGTCCATATGTGAAACCTTGGGTATCGGACTTAGCAGACTGGAAGTATCTCGGTTTTCTAATGATAATCTTTTTGTTCAAATTCAGGAAAATGTCAGGGAAAAGGATGTGTTCGTTGTACAGCCGTTTACGGCACCGGTCGGCGACAACGTTCTTGAGCTCTTTATTATACTTGATGCATTGAGAAGTGCATCGGCACGGCGCATTACAGCTGTAATCCCCTATTTTTCCTACGCCCGGTCGGACAAGAAGGACGCTCCACGAATTTCCATTGCGGGGCGGTTGATGGCGGATCTGATCAAAACTGCCGGAGCCAACAGAGTGCTTACCATGGATCTACACTCCGACGCGGTGCATGGTTTTTTCAGCATTCCTGTGGATCACCTGACGGCCATTCCCTATTTTGTTAACCATTTTCGCGAGCACTTGGACCTGACCAATGCTGTTGTTGTGGCAACGGATGCCGGTGGTGCCAAACGAGCCGGTCGGTTTGCCATGCGCATTCATCTGCCCATGGCCATTATCGATAAAAGAAGAATAGCCGATACCGAGGTCGTACAGGGACTGGTTGTGGGAGAAGTAAAGGGGCGTGATGCCATTATTTTTGAAGATGAGATCTCCACCGGAGGCACCCTGGCCGCTTCCGTAAAAACCCTTCATGCAGCCGGTGTAAATAGCATTCATGTGGGGGCCACCCATGGTGTCTTTTGCGGCCCGGCCGTGGAACGGCTTGTGGAGAGTCCCATCGATTCCGTGGTGGTGACCGACACCGTTTATATGCCCCAGGAAAAGAAGAAAGAGAAAATACGAATTCTATCCGTGGCACCAATGTTTGCCGAGACCATCAGACGTATTCATACAGGAGAGAGCGTCGGGGCTCTGTTTGATGAGTTCGAGCAACAAAGTTGATTATATTTTAGTTTCCTCTGATATCGACTGTTTTTGCTGTTTACTTTACAATTATTCAGTGGATGGCTCTGGCGGATCCTATCGCTTTGTGTTACGATTTTATTAAATTGCCTTCTGCGCCATTTCGGCCGGAAATGGGGCAGCAGATCTCCATCACCTATGAGATGGAGACAATTACTTTGGAATCAGCCAATCAGGCATTGTTGGAGTTGGAAAACAGGAATGTTAGGGGCGCAAAGGTGTTGGTGATGAACGGGAGGTGAGGCTCGTGGTTGCACGTCGGTACTTGCCTGTTATTGCGGTAACCGTTTTGCTGCTGTGTATTTTCAGCCAACAGGCAAGCTGGTGCGCCGTCATTCGAGAGCCTGCCTGGGCCGGGAAATTCTATCCCGATACCAAAAGTGAATTGAAACAATCGCTTAACAGATTGTTTGATGAGGTCGACTGGAATCGTAAAACCCCTTTTTCTTCCGATGAACTTCGTGCTCTGATCATGCCCCATGCAGGTTATGCGTATTCCGGTATAACCGCCGCCCATGCCGCAGCCACCATCGTTCGTGACGGATTTGATCGTGTGGTTCTGCTGGGACCTGATCACCGGGTGGGATTCTCCAACGCGTCGCTTACCGGAGCCTCTCATTGGAAAACGCCTTTGGGAGTGGTTCCCATCGGGGATGCCCGGCAGCTTTTAAAATCGTGGCCGGATCTGTTTCATAGGATAGCCGCCTCGGATCAATCGGAACACAGCATCGAGGTGATCCTGCCTTTTCTTCAAACCAGGCTGTCCCATTTCGAAGCGATACCGGTTGTAGTCGGACCCTGCGATGCGAAAAAGATGGCGCGAGCGCTGGAGCCACTTTTAAGAGATAAGCGAACGTTGCTGGTGGTCAGCGCCGACTTGTCCCATTACCTGCCCTATGATGAAGCCGTGAAACGGGATCGAAAAACGCTGGACCGGATTCTTTCCCTGGACCCCAATTGGCATTTGGATCAGGAGAATCGAACCTGCGGCCGTTTTCCTTTGGGTGTGCTTCTGGAGCTGGCCGGACGGCACCACTGGCGGCCGGTGGAGCTGTATTACAACAACAGTGGGGATACTGCCGGTGACAAAGACGCCGTTGTCGGATATGGCGCCGTTGCTTTTTATGGAGATGAAACTATGAGACAACCACCTGAAAACAGCCGGGCACTGACTTCAGAGCAGGGGGAGGCGCTGGTGGCCCTGGCCCGACAAACCCTGGCCGCCCATTTCGATGCCGCGGTTGCACAAACCAAAAATTCGCATCTTGCAGATCAGGCGCTTCAAGCCCGCTGCGGAACTTTTGTTACATTAAAAATAGATAACCAGTTACGCGGTTGCATCGGCAGTCTGTCCACCGCATCACCCATTGTCTCCGACGTCCGGAACAACGCTCTGAATGCAGCCTTTCATGATCCGAGGTTTCCGCCTCTGAGCAAGAGTGAACTGGAGCAGGTGCGGATCGAAGTCAGCGTTCTTACAGAGCCGGTGCCACTGACGTATAAAGATGTGAATGACCTGCTTTCCAGGTTGAGGCCCGGAATTGATGGCGTGATTGTAAGAAAAGGTTCCGCAAGCGCCACCTTTTTGCCCCAAGTGTGGGAGCAATTGCCCCAGACGGGATCGTTCCTTTCCCATCTGTGCATGAAAGCCGGCCTGGCATGCGACCAGTGGCGGGCAGGGGATGTGTCCGTTGAGGTGTACCAGGTTCAGTATTTTGAAGAGGAGAGGTGACGGCGGCATCCGTTTTGTAGTCGTGGCTACGGGAATCGCTTCCGTGGCCGTACAGCTGGTGTTCGTCCGTGAATACCTGGCCCTATTTAAAGGCAACGAAATTGTCATCGCCCTGATTTTTTTCTTCTGGCTGGTGTCTGGAGGGCTTGGTACGCTCGCAGCCAAGTGGTTTCAGGGCGGAACCGCGACCGCTTCTCCGAAAATCCTCGCTTTTTTTTCCTATCTTCTGGCAATTTTTGCTGTCTGCCAGGTATCGGCAATTCGCCAGTTGCGGGACGTCATCTTCTCCCATGGCACCTCGGTGGGCTTTTACGCCACTGTTGGGTTTGTGGCCTCGACGATCCTTCCCTACGCCCTGATTGTAGGGTTCGTCCTGCCTTACAGTTTGATGGTCGCCAGGCAGCGATTTAAGGACTATCCCGGCAATTGGATTTATATGGCTGACAATGCGGGGGACGTGGCCGGCGGGGTGTTGTTTTCCTTTGTGCTGGTTCATTGGCTCTCCCCGTACCAGACTTTGCTGATCGTCCATCTTCCGTTGATGTTAGCTCTTTGGTGGTTGGCGTCTGCTTCTTCTATCCAAAATGCAGTTGCCTGCGTGCTGGCGTTGGTTGCCCTACTGACGGGCGTTCTTTTTGAAGAACGACTGCTTCCCACACGACCGGGACAGCGAGTACATTATGCCGAAAGTCGCTATGGCCGAATCGAAGTGTTCGATGATGAGGGAGAAATTTCCATTTTTACCGATGGCTCGCCGAGCTTCTTCTCCAATAATCCGGCACTGGCGGAAGAGGTTGTACATTTTCCGCTTTCCCAGGTGGATCAGCCCCGTCGTCTGTTGTTGATTTCCACTGTCGGTGGAATTATGGAAGAGATCGCCAAGTATCACCCTGAGCGAGTGGATTATCTGGAAATTGATCCCATGGTGGCCCGTATGCAACTTCTTTTTGGCACAATGGCATCTATGGAAGAGCTGGTTGTCATCTCGCAGGATGCCAGGGCTTACCTGGCCGATACATCGGTTTGTTATGATGCCATTTTGGTATGCTTGCCGGAACCGGAGACATTTCAAGTCAATCGTTTTTATACGGACGGATTTTTTGAACTCGCCAAGGCCCACCTCGTACCTGGTGGTGTGCTGAGTTTTGGTATGGCCGGTGTTGCAAATTATATCTCGGAGTCAAAACGAGAGAAACTGTCGTCTTTGGCCAACGCGGCCAAATATGTTTTCAAACATGTCATGATCATTCCGGGTCGACGCCTGTTTTTCATGTGTCGAGACATGCCGATTCGAACAGACGTCCCGGCGCTATTGGAAGAAAAAGGGATCGAAACCCACTATATCCGGAGCTATTACATCGGCGATCAGACCGATCAGCGTATACGGCAGGTCAACAATGCCGTGGACGCTAATGTTGATCCGAACCGGGATTTGTCTCCAAAGTTCATGCAACAAGTGTTCGTTGATTGGTTTTCCCTTCACGGGGAGTCACCGAAAGGTTTCATTTTGACACTGACTGCGATGATTATTGTTTACCTGTTTCAGCTCTCCAGGAGCCAATGGATTCTTTTTACGACTGGTTGTGTCAACATGGGTGCCGAAATGGTAACCATCTTTGCCTTCCAGATGCTTTACGGGTATATTTATCTTCAGGTTGGTGTGCTGGTGACTCTGTTTCTGACCGGTCTCCTGCCGGGGGCTTATATCGGGGGACGGTTTGGCGGAGACCGGCGCAAAGGATTAATGGTCATGGACCTTTTGCTGTGCCTGATGTTTTTAGGCTTTTTTCTGATATTGCTGTGTATACGGCAGTCGGTGCCGGTGGTAGTTTTTTACGGCTTTGGCCTGGCGGTCTCCTTTTGTTGCGGTTTTCAGTTCCCTCTGGCTCTTAGAGTATCCGGTGATAGTACCACCGCAGCTGCACACAGCTTTTCTGCGGACCTTGTTGGTGCTGCCTTCGGAGTTTTGCTGGTGAGCTTGGTGTTGATCCCATTTGCAGGAGTGTTGTGGGCAACCCTGTGTCTTGCTTTTATCAAATTGACAAGCTGTTTCATTGCAGGGACAATCCATGAAACCACTTAGCCGTAGACAATTCATTTTGGCTGCCGCAACCGGCCTTTGCAGTGTTTCCACCGGCCATGCCCGCTGGTCAATTTTTGGTGAGGATGCCTCTTTAAAGTCGGATATTCAGGGCACGATCTTTAAAAACGATGCGCCAGCCTCTCCTTGGAAATGGTCAAAAATAGCCTATTACTACAAAAGGATGGAAAATGGTGCAGTGATGTGCACCCTGTGCCCTAACCGCTGCCGTCTTTCACCGGGTGATCGCAGCGTGTGCCGCAGCCGGGTGAACCTGAAGGGGAAATTATTCACATTGGCCTATGGGAATGCCTGTTCCGCCAATATTGACCCCATCGAAAAAAAACCGCTGTATCATTTTATGCCCTCGACAACCGCTTTTTCCATTGCCGCTGCCGGCTGTAATTTCCGTTGTCTCAACTGTCAGAACTGGGAAATTTCCCAGGTTCGACCAGAGGATGTGCATCACTTGGATCTGTTTCCTGAGCAGGTAGTTCAAGAGGCTGTAAAAAACGAGTGTTCAACTATTGCTTACACGTACAGTGAACCGACAACATTTTATGAGTACATGATCGATACGGCGCGTATCGCTCATGCCAACGGCCTGAAAAATGTTTGGATTTCAAATGGATATATAAATACGGAACCGCTTTTGGCACTGTGCAGGGTGCTGGATGGGGCCAATGTGAATATCAAAACCATCAGTGATGATATTTATCGACGGCTAAACGGTGGGAGGTTGAAGCCGGTGTTGGATACATTTGTTACCCTTCATCGGCAAGGTGTTTATTTTGAAATGACCCATTTGGTCGTCCCCGGGTATGGGGATAGTGACGAGACGGTCCAACGCATGTGTGGCTGGATTCTTGAACATCTGGGTCCTGATCATCCCCTCCATTTTCTTCGATTTTTTCCAAGCTACCGATTGAACCGCCTGGCTCCGACACCAGTGAATACTTTGTTCAGGTTCAGGGAACTGGCTATTACCGAAGGGATTCGATATGTCTATCTGGGCAATATTCCGGGCCACGAGGGCAACCACACCTTTTGCCATGAATGCAAAAAACTTCTGGTAGAGCGGCAGGGGTACCGAATAGCCGTTTTTAGAATCGTGGATGGCCGGTGCCGGTATTGCCAAACCCCCATTCCCGGTATCTGGCCGTTGGTGCAGCCGGACGGTTAGTGTATGGTTTTGCTGGTATGAAGATCGATGAGATTTTCGATCCGTTCCTTTTGGGAATGGTTCAAACTTTCGAAGCAAACACTTCGTCTGACCGAATTTTTTTCCGTGTAGAGGGCCTTTTCACCGTGGGCAACATCACAAATAGTACGGCAAGGCAGGTTATTAACGAATATCTCTCCATCCGGAGTCATAATGGCCAGCTGATCCACCTGATTTGTGGAGGTTGAGCTCATTTGATGAGAAAAAGCCAATCCGGAAAGGCAGATGTTCAGCAAACTGCATCGTTCGTAAGGGTGTGTATGAGAGATAATGAACGTACCCGGCGGAACAGTGAATCGCGGATTCTTTCTTCTATCCGTTGGTGAGAGAGACAATACTTTACGAATGGTATCCGCCAGTTGATCCATCGCGATGGGCTTAATCATAAAGGCTTCAATTCCCAGTTTTTCTATCTTCTCATTGTTGATTCGGTTATTAAAACCCGTGCATAGAATGATCGGTATATCTTTGCGTTCGGCTTTTATCGCTTTGGACAGTCCGATACCTGTCATATCAGGCATGTTTAGGTCTGTAATCAGAAGATTGTAGGATTGGGGGCTATCGAGAAATGCCTTGAATGCTTCGGTGCTATTCGTGTGGGCGGTAACGGTATATCCTAGTTGCTTCAGAACCTTTTGCATCATATCCACGAGCATTTCCTCATCATCTACAAGCAGAATATGTTCATTACCGCCCGGAAGTTTTTTCCTCTTGGTATGGTTGGATTTATCTTTTGCAGCAACGCTTATGTTTACCAGCGGGAAATAAAGATGGAATTCGGTAAATCGGCCAAGTCGGCTGAAAACCCTTATTGCTCCGCCATTTCCCTTGACGATGCCATGGACGACCGAGAGCCCCATTCCCGTACCTTTCCCAGCTTCTTTGGTTGTGAAATAAGGGTCGAAGATCTTGTTGATAATATTTTTATCAATCCCGTGTCCGGTATCCGCAATGGAAAGCCTGGCGTACTTTCCCGCAACAATCCCTTCAAACTCGGAGGCCGCGGGTTCTTTGAGAAAAACCGATTCGAGCCGGACAGTGAGTGTTCCACCATTTTGTTCCATGGCGTGTGCGGCATTGGTGCAAAGGTTTATTATGACCTGATGCATCTCGGTTGTGTCGGCAATGACCGTGCATTTTTGATCACAAATATCTTTTTCTATGGCGATATTGGTAGGTAAAGAGGAGCGCATGAGTTTGAGCGACTCAATAATGATTTTGTTAAGGGAAATGGGCCGGATGCTCGAGTTCTCCATGCGGCTGAAGTTGAGCAGTTGCTGGATCATTTTGCGTGCACGGAGGCTTGCTTCGAGGATTTGTTCCAGGTTATGGTAGATGGCGTTATTTTTATTGCTTTCGGTCAGGGCAAGCTCCGTATTCCCTAGTATAATACTCAAAATATTGTTGAAATCATGGGCAATACCGCCTGCCAAGGTTCCGATTGCTTCCATCTTTTGGGATTGACGCAATTTTTCTTCCAACTGGCGCTTTTCATCAATCATGCAACGATGTTCGTTATTCACCTTACCTTGTTGCAGTATTTTTTCCACCCGAACGAGCAATTCATCCGGTTCGAAGGGTTTTTTTAGAAAATCGCAAGCGCCCCTGCGAAGTGCCTCAATGGCGTTATCGACGGATGACTTGCCTGTAATGATAAAAAAATCGGTTTTGCAACACTCCTGATCAACAGCGTCCAGCACTTCAAAGCCGGTCATTCCCGGCATCATGATATCCAGAATGACCAAATCGGGTGCGTCTGCGTGAATGAGGGTTAAAGCGTGACTGGAACTATTTGTGGTTTGAATTTGATATCGGTGGTTGCCTAAAATTTTTTTTAGGCTTTCGGTCATTAATGGTTCATCGTCGCAGATCAGAATACGAGGGCGAGTTTCCATTAGGTGCTCCTACCTGGTAATTTTCATTGCAATGGGGATATTTGATCCATTAATGATATGAAAAAGTTAGGAACTAATATGCCAATATCTGTGCAATTGTCAACTAAATTCGGGGTTTGTTCCTATAACTTGACGAAATTAGTTAAATCCGATCTTTAAAGTTAGCAGGTAGGAATGTTCATGGTGAGTGATGGTTCTCCTGATGGAAGAAACTCGTCCGGAGAAATTTCCCTCTCAGGCAAAAGTTTGGAACGGCGGTTTTTTCAGATAGGCGCTGCCAACGACCCGATACAGCCGATTATTGAATGAGAGTCGTATCATAATCTCTGTTTTTTATTTTTCAGCGGTTTTGGTATCTGATTTTTTGCTTGTCACCTGACAAGCTTCCCGCATTCATGTGGATATACCCAGTTTTGGTAGAATATAGGTTTGTAGCAGAACCCATACGACCACTATGGCCAACATAATACCGATTTCCTTCATCTTTCGATCTCCTTTTTATTATGAATTTCATCCGTTTTGCAGCCAGTTTAGGTAAAGAGACGAATCATCTGATTTGGTTACAGAATATTTTGGTGTACAAGGTAGAATGATCAGTGTCCCGCTTTTATTTTTCCTGCGTCAATTTCGTATTTTTTTATTTTATAATGTATGGCTCGTCTGCTGATTCCCAATACTTCTGCTGCTTCCTTCTGGATTCCTCCGGTTTGTTCCAAAGCTCTAATGATGGTATTTTTCTCACTTTCTTCCAAGGAGAGACAGTAGTCGTCTTTCATCTGATCGTCGCAAGTCTGATCGAAGGTGGCAAGATGGAAATCTTCCAGGCGTAGAACGTTATCCCTGCAAAGCACAATTCCACCTTCGATTGCGTTTTTCAACTCCCTTACATTTCCGGGCCACGAATAATTGCAAAGCCAATCCATGGTTGTTTCAGGGATCTTTACCTGGTCAACCTCGTGCTCGATGCAAAACGTTTTGGCAAAATGATTAACCAGAATGGGAATGTCAGCTCTAAGTTTGCGTAATGAGGGAACGGTGAGGGTGACCACCCGTAAGCGGAAAAACAGATCTTCTCTAAACCGACCGGCTTTGATCTCTTGAGCAAGATCAGCATTGGTAGCCGCAAGAATCCTGCAGTCCACCGGTTTTACTTTGAGCCCGCCGATTCTTCTTATGGTTTTATCTTCGATAAACCGCAGCAACCGGACTTGCATCTCCTGGGATATGTTGCCGATTTCGTCAAGAAACAGGGTGCCTTGGTCCGCTGTTTCAATGAGTCCCATTTTGTCGTTTATAGCATGGGTGAATGACCCTTTGACATGACCGAAAAGCTCGCTTTCCAAAAGGCCGGCCGGTGTTGCTCCACAGTCGACGACAACAAAGGGTTTTTTCCGACGAGGACCGAGCTGGTGTATACGGTTGGCAATTCGTTCTTTTCCTACGCCGCTTTCACCCAAGATCAGGACATTTACGCGGCTTCGGGCAACTTTTTGCACCAGACCATCCAAATTTTTCATGGCCGGGCTTTTATAATCCTCCATCATGGTTTGAGCCGAATTATCACAGTCTTCCTGGGTTGACTCATCCATTTCAACTTCCTGGAGCATCGCTCTGATTTTTTTGGTTAAGGATTTTCCGTCAAAAGGTTTTTCAACGTAGTCCACAGCACCGGACTTGACGGCATTTACTGCATCGGGGACATTGGCATATGCGGTTAAGAAAATCACCGGAAGACCCGGTTGGACCTGAATAATCTCAGATAGCAGGGACATGCCGTCCATACCAGGCATTTTAACGTCGGATACCACAAGGTCGACATTTTGGGATTGAATGATTTCAAGTGCTTTTCGGCCGCCATTCGCCTTGTAAACAACAAGCCCGGAACTGGATAGCCGTGCATTAAGTACCTCCAGTACATTAGGGTCGTCATCAACAACAAGAACAGACTGGGAAGGGGATGTGTTTTTCATTTGATCATTCACCGGGTGACGCTATTTCCGTCTTTTTCTTTTGAATATTTTGGTCAATCGCTTCAAATGCCTTGATTTTTTCTGTTAAGGAGCGGTTTTCAGCTTTAATTTCATCTACTTGACGCTGGAGCTGATCCGCTTTTTTCGCTTTCTTGTTCAGTGTTTCTATTTCGGCTTTCACCTCCTTATTTTGTTTCTGGTCTTGTTCTGATTTATGTATGGGTTCCTTTGCCGGTTTATCGGCTTTTTCTGACTTCCGAAGGTTTGACTCCCGAATGTCGGTCTGACGAATTTTCATCTCCTGTTTTGCATTCTTAGTCGTGATGTGAACAATAACAGGGTCGATCATGCTGAAATCCAAAGAGATGTTTCCTTCAGCTGCCAATCTACCAAAATCGTTCCACATGCGAAGGGCTCTATAGTAATCCGCCGGTGACCCTGCAGTCATCAGTCTGCAACAAGTTTCGCCCAGCTTTGCCTTGAGCCTCATTTCATTGGAACCATCCGTTACCGCTACCTTTTTGAAGCGTTCCATGGCTTTTTCATATTTTCCTTGGGCGTACAACGTCAGTGCTTCTTCATAAGCTACGGATGAAGCAGGTTTTTTGTTTGCCCGTTCAAGTGAATCCTGAAAAGCAGGTGTGCAGCCGGTTACAATGATGACGGCAAGTATGGTAATCAACCGCTTCAGGGCATATGATCGATTCAGAGCAGTGGTCATTAGGTACCCGTTTTCATTCCATGTCAAATGAAGGTGTCAGGGTTCTTTTTAGTCGTCATCGCCCGACAATTCAAGTCAATTCCAATTTTCCTTAACGGCCCGGTCGGTTGGGAAGGGTAAAACCGAACGTGCTGCCTACGCCTACGCGGCTTTTTACCCATACCTTACCGTTGTGTGCTTCGATAATGTTTTTTACGATACTCAACCCAAGGCCGACCCCTTCCAAACGTTCCCGTTCGCGCTGCCCCCGATAGTATTTATTAAACAAAAGAGACTGATCTTCTTCCATAATTCCAGCACCGTTGTCTTTTACAAAACAAGAGATCTGTTTTTTTGACCGTTCGAAACTGGCGCCGGTGGTGACACATGTACCGGTCTCCGAAAATTTAACAGCATTGGATAGATAATTCAACATCGCCTGTTGGAGCTGCCTTCGATCACCGACAATGGGGGGAAGATCCACAGGCACATCCACTTTCAACTCAATATTTTTGGCTTCAGCAGCCAACTTTATGATTTGGGCGCATTCGGAAAGAAAAGGTTCGATATCGATGGGTTCCGGTTTGATATTCAATAAACCGGGTTCCAGGCGGGAAGCCTGCATCAAATGGCTTAGAAGGTCACTGATTCGACTGATTTCAGAACTGGCAATCGATAGAAATTTCTCTTGACGGTTGTTTACCGGGCCCATTACCTCCTCACGAATCATATTGACCGATTCGCGGATGGATGTCAGCGGCGTGCGAATCTCATGGCTGAGCATTGATATGAAATCCGATCTCATGCGCTCTTCTTTCAAAAGACGCTGGGACATATTGTTGAACGCATGAGCCAGTTTACCGAATTCATCCTTGCTTCGCACTTTCAGGGGAGGTCCTTGGCGATTCGAAGAGATATCCCTGATACTCCCTATCAGCTCACGAAGGGGGCGGATCATGGAGTAGGCTATATAAATGATGCCAAGCAGGCCCACGACACTAGAAATTGCAAGGCCGATAAGCCCGTTTTTTGCAGAAAGCCGGCCTTTGCGGTTTACCTCACGGGTGGTTTGTTTTATCTCCTCTTCGTTTTTAATTCGTTCGGCGGAAATTTTATCGATCCAGCTGTTGATAGTCGTTTCAGGGATCCAGAACGTATCTATGGTTTTCGGGTCCTTGTCGGCTGCGGCAAGAAAACGGGCGACCTCTGTCGCATTCGGTTTGTTTCCATAGGCATAATGAATATCCTGCCATACGTCTGAGATTTCATACTCCAGGTAAGTCAAACGGGTGACCTTATAAAGGTTTTTTTCAAATTCACGTTGTGCTTCATTGTAAAAGGTCAGATAGTCGGCTTTTTTCAGCAACAGGTATTTTTGTTTGTTTTCCTCCATGTTGAGCATGGCTTCTAAAATTTTTTTTGTTCCTGAAGCGATGGTGTAATTTTTAATGACAATGGATTCAGATAGCTTGACGACCTGTTCTACATGAATATAAAGGTTCAAGATCGTACCGTAAAAGATGGCGATAATCGATAAAAACCAAACCAGTAGCTTTCCGGTTATACCGAATCTTAGCTTCATGATGAAAAGCGTTTTTCGACATTGGGGATATGATTTCGGCAAGCGTGTGCAAAATCTTCAGGGTAGTGACCATTGATCCATCGCAGTTGGGCTTCACTGAATGCACCTGGAGATTTGGGCAGTTTGGGCATAAATGCAATCAGCAGCCGTTGATCCTTTTCTTCATCCGTTATTGCTTTTGAATATTCAATTGTGGTGATCAGTCGGGCACCCATGTAACCCAGCACACTCACGGCGGTGAATACGGCACGGTCCAGGGATCGGCGCATGGTCGAATTGGCTTCAATAATATTACCTACCGGTTTTTTTGGCATCAATTGCAATTCCCATTGTGAAGTTTGGGCTTTGGGTACGAACACCATCACCTGGTCATCTTCAAAAACCACCAATCGGCGATCACGTGCAACGTCGTCATCCATTCTTTGGTTTTCCATGATGGCTTGTTGGTAGCAGCGAAAAAAATTCTTTCCTGTCTCTTGGCGAAAAGCCTTGACAAAATCGGCGATTAGATCACCACAGGCATAGGCTGGAAACGAACCATTTTCCTTTGCCATGGGAACCATGGAGGGAATCATTGCGTATTGTTGGTGAATCTGCTGATGTGAGGCGTGCAGGCGGTACCCGTTGGGTGTGTAATCAAAACCGTAATTCCAGCCCCAAAGGGTTCGGTCAAAATCCATCGGACCTGAATTTTTCAACGATAAG
>DAOWNV010000032.1 GCA_030642405.1 Desulfosarcina sp. | reverse complement strand
GTCATGAACAACCTACCATTACCCATCAAACGTACTGTTTCAAATCACTCCTATTTTTCATTTATTTATGAGTGTTTGTGTATCTGGATGTTACTGCTCAAATACTATACAACTTGGGGAAGAAGGAGTATCATAAAAATCCTTTACTCAATTTACAGGATTCACCGATCATGTCTATTTGATAACCAGTATTACGGGGAATGTCATGGACTTCCCAAGCATGATGCTTTACTTCTTATAGCTCACTATTTGATCTTTGGAAACACAGCGAAAGACAAACCGAATCGTTTATTCAATCCGATTTATTATATCCGGGCTAATAACCTGAAGGGGGATGCAACAAAGTCTCCCTTGGAACATTTTATCGAACTTGGCCATAAAAAAGGCTTCAAGACGACTAACCTGTGCGATTGTATGAAATATGACTCTAAGCACCGCTTGAAATCCTCAGGTATTGAAAGGATGAAGTATGCAATCAAACATGGATATCCTTATCATTATGGTTTTTTTGAGATCGATGAATATATCAACGGTGTCTCAATTCAATTGGATTTCCCCATCTGTGAGCAGCCACGAATTTCCATCATCGTTGTATTGGAAGAACCCGCTTGGGTTTTTCATGTGCTAAAAAGCATTTTTGAAACAGCTTCTGCTTTAACATATGAGTTGATATTGCTTTGTAAAATGGATGATGGTGGCAAACAAATAGAACCATATGTGCACGGAGCAACAATTGTTGCTCTGTCCCGATGGACTAATACGACAACCGCCCTTAATCAGGTAGCCTATGACGCCCGAGGGGAGTATCATCTGTATCTTGGCGGTTATGCCGTTGTTGCTAAAAATGCACTCCAAAAAATGATAGACTTGCTTGATCGCGATCAAACCTGTGGAATGGTCGGTCCGCGAATAGTACGGCCAGATGGCAGCCTTGGTGATGGTGGCAGGATCATCCACGGTAGCGGTTTTATTGAAACCTACGGATCGGGAATTCAACCCGAAGCACCAGAATTCAACTATCTTAAGCAAGTGGACTGCCTATCTCCAGCCTGTATGCTGATTCGGCAGACGATAGTCCGACAAACAAATGGATTCGATGAAACATTCACAACAGCTGATTATTCCGTTGCTGATATGGCGCTAAAGGTTCGATTTGAAGGCAGTACGGTAGTATACCAACCGCAAGCGGTCGTCGTGGATCTCAATAAAAAAACTACCGAGAAATACCCAGATAATAATGATCGGAAGCTATTCATCGACCGATGGGATAAACAGCTACACAGAGAATACGATGTTAGATTCGGGCGTACCTTCAACTCCCGGGATCGGCAAAGGGGTCGACTTACCATTCTTGTGATTGACAGCTATGTTCCCCATTTTGACAGGGATGCTGGCTCCAGAAGTACATTTCAGTATTTGATGTGGTTCGTTGAAATGGGATTCAACGTCAAATTTCTCGGCGACAATTTTTTTCCACACCAACCGTATACCCGAATACTACAGGAAAAGGGGATAGAAGTCCTATATGGCCCCTGGATGGCTGAGAACTGGAACATTTGGCTCAGGAAGAATGCTCCGGATTTGGATTATATCTATTTGCACCGTCCGGAAGTAGCCCAAAAATACCTTGAAGTCATCGATAAGCTAAAAGGCCCGAAACGACTCTATTTCGGACATGATCTGCATGGCATGCGGTTGCGCCGCCAGTATGAAATCGAAGGTGGCGAAAACGTACTCCAGGACGCAATGGACAAAGAACGTATCGAATACGAGGTCTTTCAAAAGGTCGATGCCGTTTATTTCCCTTCTTTTGTAGAGGTTGACGAGATTTTACGAAAAGCACCTCAGGTAAATGCGCGGACTATCCCACTTTATCTTGTGGAGGATATACCGGTGCAGCCGTATCGATTTCATGAGCGGCATGGTTTGCTGTTCGTTGGCGGATTCCGGCATCGCCCTAACGTAGATGCCATGCACTGGTTCGTTAAGGATGTGATGCCTTTAATTACTAAAGAAGAGAAATCTTTGATCCTATATATTGTCGGATCCAACATGCCCGCTTCCATCCGTAGTTTAAAATGCCAACATGTCAGAATCATGGGTGAGGTGACCGATGATGAGTTGCATGCCCTTTACGAAGGTTGTCGTGTCTGTGTTGTTCCACTGAGATATGGGGCTGGAATCAAAGGTAAGATACTAGAGGCCCTTGAGTGGCAGATACCAATAGTGGCAACGTCGATCGGAGCCGAAGGTTTGAAGGAGGCCGCCACTTATATGGTCATCGCAGATACAACGACCGATTTCGCCATGGAGGTCGTCCGGCTCTACAACGATGAACTGAAAGGGTGCGCTATGGTCCAGAAGGGACGGGACGCCTTGTTAAATAATTTTTCCAAACATAGGGCCCACCGAATATTGCGTCAAGACATTCAACTCCCAATGAGAGAGACTATTCGTCCCCAAAATTGTGAGCAAAGCTGCTCTATGCCGGTAAAGGCAAAGTGAAAGCATCAGAATCTGAAAAGGAAAGATAGTGACCATATGAATATTGTGCAGATGAAGCACAAAGAAACCGAAAATATATACGAAGAGCATGAAGTAATACTTGGAAATGACTTGAGAAAAGAAACACAGGCAGCCTGTTGTGGTATCTTTCGGGGCTGGGCAGGAGACCCTGCCTACCGTCGTGCACTGTCAGAATACGCGCGCAACCCAACGGTCATGATAGAGTTAAATTCCAGATGCAATTTCCACTGTCACTATTGCCGGAGCTCTCGGTCAATGAGGCAGAAGAGCTTTATGGATCCATTACTATTTCGACATATACTACCACAGCTGAAGGAGATCACGTCCCACCCGATACGATTGCATCTGGATGGGGAACCGACACTGCATCCACAGTTTTTAGACCTTTGCCTTGAGGCTAACGACGCCGGACATCGGATTTGTCTGGCCACTAACGCATCCAACCTTAAGGTTGATTTTCTTCAGATCGACATGGATGTGGTGGTTAATCTATCCTGCAGTATGGAGGAGTTGCGTCAGCGAACATCCATGCTGTTTGATTCATACAGTGCCCGTATAAAAGAATATATCAGAAATTGGGCAATTGGACCCAGCAGGCAATACTTGATATTTAAAATCTATACGAGTGCCATCGAACGTTCCTCAGCCGAAGCAATCGAATCGAAAATGGCCTTTGCCACTGACTTTTTAAAGCAATTGAGATTCGATTCGGAAAATTGCTGGGAAGGTGATATCGGGTACGAATCCTTTACATTCTCAAAAAAAAAGGGGGGGATGTTTTCTCTGTCCTTTCAACCAATAACAGAGGGTGGCCTATATCCAAATATCAGTAAAACTGGCAATAAAGGTAAGATGTCTCGCGTTGATAAGGGTTTTTGTGATTCTGCCTGGAAAGTGCTGGCCGTTCTTTCAGACGGAACGATTAGTTGCTGCTGCGTCGATCTTACCGGGCAGACGGGGTTCACCAACCCTGAAGAGATCTGGCATACCAGTTTAAAGGAATTGTGGTTGGAACACCCGGCAATAAAACGATTTCGTGAGAACTGCCTATCTGGCCGAATGGCACTCACAACCTGCCGGGAATGTCTTGGGATCGCACAAAACCGGGAATTATACATCTTCCCCGAGTTATTTCCTTTTGCCAGCAGTCCACTGTGTGGCAACAAGCGAAAGGGGAGGGGGGCATGAGCAAGGATTACACCCTTGAATATCCAAGCGCGGAAGATGGGGCCTGTCACTTGCATTGTTCTCTGCAAGCCGGTGATCATCGTTTCAGGTTCCATTTCCAGATTTTGTCGAATGATTCAGACAATCGGGATTTTATCCAAGCTGATGTGTTGAATCTTGACGATGATGTAAAACTGGCGATGGGCAGTCTACCTCGGAAAATTGATAACCCGATCAGCCCTTACAAAACCTTCCATGTGGACTTTAAACTGAAAAAACCAACCAAAATCGAGGGCCGGATTTATCTGACGGGCCCCGGACGGGTTGAAATCAATGGGCCAGTCATCGTCCCAAAAGTCCTGCCGTCCCTTCCTACTTCACCTGTGGCCCTATTTGTTAATCCTGACAGAAACTTGTCAAGTGAGAGGGTTGTTCACCAAGGAATATCATCCATCGCTTCTCACCTTGAGAAGGTGGGGATAGGTATCCATGCGTTAAACACCTCTCAATGTAATGATGAATTCATCCTTGAACAACTTCGCATCCATCCTTACCGGTATCTGGGTTTTTTCATCACCAGCGATGACACCATCTTAAATTATGTAAAGACCCTTGTCAGTAGGATTAAACAGATTCAGCCCGACATAATATTTTTGGCCGGAGGACCGCATGCCACGCTTGGTGCCGAAGAGCTGCTCAACACGATACCTGATATGAATTTGTGCGTGCGGGGGGAGGGCGAACAGACATGCGAGGCGCTTTTTACCGAACAGCCCTTGGAAATAATCATAGGCATCACATACCGGAAAAACGGGCAGGTTGTTAACAATCCGGATCGACCACTGCTTTCGGAAGACAATCTGCCTGCAGCTGCCCGCCATATATATTTCAACCCCGGTTGGACGGCCCATTCCATCTCGACCTCCAGGGGGTGTCCGCACAATTGTCAATTCTGCATCGGTCATGAGATCTTTGGGCGTACGATCCGTTTCAAACCACTTGAACTGATTGATCAGGAGCTCCGTTGGATATACGAGCACGAGGATCACACCAAAGTGGTGTCGATCAATGACGATATGTTTAACATGAATCACCGTCGGACTCTTCAATTGATGGAGATTCTACGTCAATTCCCGTTCCATTATTTTCCGAGGGGGGTTCGGGCCGATCGGCTTGACGATGAAACGGCACGTTCAATGAGTGAGGCGGGTGTGATTGGAACCAGTATCGGTATCGAGTCGGCGGATAATGGCGCCCTCAAAACCATGTGCAAGGGTGAGACCATAGAGGATATCGAAAGAGGGATCGACCACCTGAGAAAATATGGCATCGCAATCGTTGCTATGTTTATGATTGGCAACCTTGGCGACACGTTGGATACGATAAAAAAGACCATCGGATTTGCTCTGAAGCATCAGTTCGAGGGATTGAATATGAGCTGCACCATCCCGTTTCCAGGTACAGTACTGCGGGACCATGTCATAAAACACGACCTATTGTTGGAGACCCCGCATGTGGTCGCTACAGGCGTTGTCAATGGTAACACAACCATTTATTTCGAGACACCGGAATTCCCTCTTGCTGATCGTATAAGAGCGGTTGAATTGGCGATAGAGGCAGGTTTGTTGCAGAAATGATAGACTGAATAATTTTATCAGGACGCTGATCTGATTCATTAGCACATGCATTTGGAAAGAAGGTGCGTGTTGAGCCCCACATTGGTGATACTTTTCCTTGTTTATGGACGTGACCATTTACGGGGTGGTCATAATGTATTAGATGCCTTTGTTGACCGAACCTTCAGTAACGTCAATCATCGAATCCTGGTTGTCGATAACCAGCTGCCACCAGGAAGACAGGAACAAATCGGTCGGTACAGCATTATAGGTGGTGACAACAATTCTCGGGAATTTTCCGGATGGGATCAAGGTGTTAAACATCTGCAGAAAAAATTTTCGCTTGGTGATCAGACGATAATCCTGCTGGCAAACGATACGTTTCACCGACATTACGGTTTGGATTATTTAGATCTTTTTGACCCGGAGAAGGTGCGCAGACAATTGGAAGAAGGGGCCATGGTTGGGTATGTGGATGGCTATCCCCAGCCAGTGCACCTGTTCGGGCTCGAAGTTCAGTATTGGGTGCGAAGCAGCTTTATTTTAATCCGATGGGGCGAACTGAAGAGGTTGTTGCCGCTGACGATTCCATTTGCCAACAAAGATCTTTTCTTTACAAATAAGGCGATTTTTTTCCGTGAACCCTCGATGTTGAGTGAAAATTACCAGCGCTATATCGAAAACTGGCTGTATCGAACCCCCGGTGTGGAAGATGAATTCAAAGAAGCTTGGCACTCGAAAAAAGAGCTGAACGCTTCCAATCTGAGTGACATGCAAGATAAGGCGCGTAGTATCATTTGTGAGCACTACTTGAGTGCCCGAGCCATATCCTTGGGTATCCCCCTTCGGTCGGTGAACCTCGATTTCATATGATCTATTAGACGCAAGAGATAGTTATACTGTAGGTGTTTGCGGTGCAGTCAGGATAGGACTTTGAACAAATCCACATCGCGGTGAATCTCGACCATGATCTATCGCGGTGAGCATTTTGACGAATAATGGAGCCATGATGGTTAAAAAGAAAGTGCTGGTCGTTCGTTCGGCTTCTTACTATCAATTCGAAAAGAATCTCGATGCCATTAAAGAAGCATTTCCAGATGCCAGACTGACACTGCTGGAGCACCGGGAGAGACTGTATGCGGCCAAACGCTATAGCGACCAGTTTGAACGGATTGAGATCTATCCGTCCGATGGAATGTTCACCTCAGCGATCCTGCCAAAAATTTCGCAAGAAGAGCGGTTTGACGATGCAGTCATCCAGTACGGTAACGTGGACGGTGAAGGGTATAGTAATGTAACCCGTTTTGCCTTCTGTCTGCCTGCAGACCGACTGTGGTCATGCAATTCTGACTCAAAAATACTCCCTTTGACACGATTGGGATTTCTCAGCCGTAGAATACTTGGCATTTGCATGGCGGCACTGAACCTGTTTGGGCTGATTGTCTTGACCCCGTTGTTTATTCTTGCTGCGCCTTTCATTTATTATTTTAAAACTAAGAAAGGCCTATGATGCCAAAGGTTTCCGTCGTTATCCCTAACTACAACCATGGACGCTTCCTAAAAAAGCGCATTCAAAGTGTTCTTGAACAGACATTCAGGGATTTCGACATTCACATCCTCGACGATGGTTCTACGGACAATAGTGTCGATGTGATTGCTAAATACGAGAATCACCCTCGAATCGCCACCATCTACCATAATGAACAAAATTCCGCCCTTCCTTTCAAACAATGGCACCAAGGGATCTTATTGGCTGCTGGTGAGATAATCTGGGTGGCTGAAAGTGATGATTGGGCTGACAAGGCTTTCCTTGAAACGATGGTACCGTATTTAGACCAAGAAGACTGTGTGCTGGCTTATTGCCGGAGCTATCGGGTGAGAAATAATCAGGTCTCACCGCCGCAGGAATATCCG
This sequence comes from Desulfosarcina sp., assembly GCA_030642405.1. Taxonomy (GTDB): domain Bacteria; phylum Desulfobacterota; class Desulfobacteria; order Desulfobacterales; family Desulfosarcinaceae; genus Desulfosarcina. The sequence goes on along the minus strand of DAOWNV010000032.1, from coordinate 8,038 downwards.
TTAATGTTTGGCCCTCGTCGATGGGATGTAGATTTCATCGATGATGGAATTGAGGCGATAGATAAATACCTTGCCTATTTTAATGCTATTCCCAACGCGAGTGCTGTTGTATTTCGTCGTCAATCATTCCTTGATATCCCCAACTACCCAAAAGATATGCAATTCGCTGGAGACTGGCTTATCTGGGGACAGATCGCCGCAACCGGGAAGGTTGGGTTTTGCCACAACGCATTGAATTATTATCGTTTTCACACTGACTGTTCCCGCTATCGGGAACCTGCTTCGGATCGGGAACGGAAGAGATATACCGAGATCTTTTCTGTACTGAATACACTCCAACAGATATCGGGGCGAAATCGGATTGATATCAATCCTAGCTTGTACTGGATTGTCAGGGGTTTGTTTGCCACTTCACTTGGACATCGCTTTTTCACCCGGGAAGTATTTCATCGTGCATTGAATGCAGATGCTTATGTTGTCTTTGGACAAGGTGCCTACGTAGAAAATCTCTTAGGGGAAATGGAACAGGCGGGTTGGCAGCTACCAGTTCAGGTCGTTGATACAAAGCCTGAGAAATCTGAGATATGCGGCATCCCTTCGTGTGATATCCGGGAACTTGAGAACAATAACTCGGCGCTACCGGTAGTTCTTGGAACGAATATGTTCATCGAAGAGGTAAGGCAAAAGATACACCGCTATCATCCCTTGCGAGATCGAGTCCGAATTGTTTCGCTTGAAAAAGCCTTCTTCGAGGCCTTCCCTGGTCAGATAACTAAGATTCTGAACCAGAAAGAATGGCCGGCAGAAGGTCGGTATCTGAACTCACCGTATGTTCATTTCTATCCAAACGCTATAAGATAGGGGATATCGTGTCTATTGGGTATAAACTCGCTAACGAGGTGCGGATCGGATTCATAAAGGCGTCTCATCCATTAGATGTCCAATGGCATAAACCGCTGGCGTTCGGTTACTTGGCCAGCTATCTCTATCGTTACAGTGAAGTCTCCGTTCAAATAACATTCCTTGATACCATTGACAGTCTCGATCAGATCGACGTGATCGGAATTTCATGCACGTCGCAGGATTACGGCATTGGTATTCAGCTTGCCAGCACGGCAAAAAAAATCAAACCATCAATCATTACTGTGCTTGGTGGCCACCATATATCACATCTTCCACAGACTCTGGCTGGTTGCTTCGACTTCGGAGTCGTTGGCGAGGGAGAAGAAACCTTTAACGAACTAATCACCGCAATATATGCAGATGGGCTGTCGGTTTGTGATAATACACTACGTTCGATCCATGGCTTGGTATATCGCTCAGGCAACGATATTGTCCAATCACCTCTCCGAACGCCCATAACCCCACTTGATCGAATACCCCACCCTATCCGTTCATCAGAAGAAAGTCCTTATCTTCTTACTTCCAGGGGATGCCCTTATCAGTGCGCTTTTTGCGGCAGCACAGCGTTCTGGAACAAAGTGAGATTTTTTGGAGTGGAATACGTACTGGAAGAAATTGAGCGGATCATCACCCAATTCCCCCAGAACCGCCATATCGCCATATGGGATGACTTGTTTGTCGCAAATACAAAACGTTTTTTGAAAATTGTCGATCTCTTGGAAGAAAAGGGTCTGACTGAAAAACTGCAGTTCAGTTTCACTATGCGGGCAAATCTGATCGACAATCAACTTTGCCGGATTCTAAAGAGACTTAATGTCCCGGCTACCGCATTTGGTGCAGAGTCAGGGTCTAACCGCATCCTTAAAAAAATGAACAAGGGGAGCACCGTTGAAATAAATCAACGCGCACTCGATTGCCTTTATCGGAACGGCATTCCGGCGAGCTGTTCTTTCATTGTTGGCTGGCCGACAGAGACCGAAAAAGAAGTCCGCCAAAGCTTTGAATTTGCACTTCACAACTTAAGACAAGGAAAACTTTCAGCCGGCATCTCAGTGAATATTTTGATGCCGATACCCGGAACGATGGTTTGGAAGTGGGCCATTGACCATAGCCATATCGACTTGGAGAACATGGATTGGAAAAGGCTGGCCATATATGCTGCGTTCCGTGACTCCTCTGCAGGATCACTGGAGAAGTGGATCAAATACCGTAGAGATAACCAATCCGTCTATCTTGCAGAAGAGACTCTGCCTCAAGAGAAACTATTTGACATCATGTTAGAATACCAGAAGCATTTTGATCACCTACATGACCGCCAGGCGCCTTCACGCGGAAGTTCGTATTCTGTCCTTTGTAATGACCTTGAGGGGATCCATGACTACGATGAGATCGAAGATTATTACACCCATGAGCGTCCGGAAGTGTCTATAGGGGTTCCGGACCATGCTAAACGGATATTAGATGTCGGTTGCAGTGCTGGGAGACTAGGTGCTGTGCTCAAACAGCGTGTTCTTGATAGGGTGGTGGTTGGCATCGAGTTAGATACAGATGCCTGTGAGGAGGCCGGCAATGTGCTTGACGAAGTTTACTGCGTGGATGTTGAAAGCGATGATTTGCCATTGCCCCTATCTTCTTTTGACTGTCTAATTCTGGCTGATATCCTGGAACATCTGCGTGATCCATGGTCAGCCTTTAAAGGCCTTCTACGCCATCTGAAGCCTGGCGCCACAGTATTGATCAGCGTGCCCAATATCCGGAATTTCAATCTTGTTAAAAACCTCCTTCAATCTGGACGATGGGAGTATGTGAGTGAGGGAATCCTGGATCGGACCCATCTGAGGTTCTTCACTCGACGTGAATTGCTGCCTTTCTTGACGGCAAACGATATCACCTGCCGAAAGTTGACCTATATCGGAGAGTCCAGTGCGGAAGATTGTTTTACTGGAAGTGGAATTGTTTCCGATGGTTTGAGCCTGCATGGTATCAATCCTGAAGAGTTGGGGGAGCTTTTTGCTACTCAACTGATATACACCTGTGTTTATCGCGCTGAAGAAAAGACAAAACAACCGGAAGAGATCATTCGCTTTCCGTTGAACCATACCACCGATCGTGAAGGCGTCATATTTGGAACCGGTTTTGGCGAGGAGATCGATGGCTACCGGTGGATCGGTCCCATAGGGATTTTTTATATCCCTGCTGCATCTCTGGCCCAAGGTCGAATCGTATCATTTTCATTGTTAGGTTCAAGCCTTCCTCATTTATCTGGGCAGATTTTAATCGTTCAGGTTTTTTACAATGACGTGAAGCTGGAAAGCATTAAGATTAACGACCATGCTGGCAAAAGAAGGATTCATATTCCACTTCACCCGGGCTATCGAGATGCTTGTATTAGAATTGAGTCTAGCGCCTACTTCAGACCCTCTGAAAATGGACAATCACCGGATTATCGAAAGTTGTCGGTGGTCCTTAGTGAACTTGTGATTGAAAAATCGAAGAACGTCCTTTTTGGACCAGGGTTTTATGGAGAGGATAAGGACGGGCGATGGATTGGGCCGGAAGCACTGCTGGAAATCCCCTCTCACCAGCTCCGACCAGGTGTAACAATGTCTTTCCAGTTGAAAGCCTCCTTCCTCAATGAGATGCCTGTTTCACAAATGTCAGTAGCGGTGTACTATAATGACGTTCCAATCAATACAATTGTAATTGCTCGACAGGATGCGCCATCGAAAGTTAAGATCAAACTTCATCCAAGTGATCGCAATGCAAGAATTCGCCTTGTTCCGGATGCATTTTTTCGTCCCTCTGAGATCGGGCTTTCTCAGGACCAGCGCCTGATATCGGTTCGATTTAGTGATTTCAAAATACAAGGCTGAACTGAAGCCCTATCACTCACTATTCATTCAAACAGGCGCAGGATAATGGATTACGAAAGACGAAAAAGAAATGAGATCATTAATTATCAAGATATCACAAATATTCATGATTTACCGGAAATTTATCACTACTGGTCTACAAAATATTTAAAGCCCAAATTCGAAGCCATTGGTTATAAAGGTTTAAACGACTTTTATATCCAGCAGATCAATGCCGCTGGAAAAAGGGGATTCGATGAGGTAATCCGTATCTTGAGCGTCGGGAGCGGGAATTGTGATACCGAAATCGAACTTGCCAAACTCCTCTTGACTCAGGGTGACCAGCATTTCCAGTTTAGCTGCATAGATCTCAACCCGACGATGCTTGACCGGGGCCAGCAACTGGCTTCGAATTCTGGGTTGTCGGAAAGGTTTGAGTTTTTCTGTTGCGACATCAACAGCTGGGTACCAAAAACTAAGTACGATGTAATATTTGCCAACCAATGCCTTCATCATTTTGTAGAACTTGAGAGGTTGTTCAACTGTTTTCAGGGTGCAATGAAGGAGTGTGGTATTCTTTTGACCAATGACATGATTGGCAAAAACGGACATATGCGATGGCCGGAAGCTGCTATTATTATGGAGGCGCTCTGGTCAACACTGAACAAGCGCTATACTTATAACCACCAGAAGCATCAGTTTGACGAGAAGTTTGTGAACTGGGACTGCTCACAAAACAGTTTTGAAGGGATAAGGTCCCAGGATATCCTGCCACTGCTCTGTGAAAGATTTTACTTCGATGTGTTTGTCGGTTTTTCCAACCTAATAACCCCATTCATAGACAGAGCATACGGTCATAATTACCGACCAGACAATCAACTTGACTGCCAGTTTATAGAGATCGTCGCAAAGATGGATGACCATTTAATCGATAACGGAGTCTTGAAACCCACTCAGATGGTAGCTGCCATATCCAAAATCGAACTGGGGGCTGAACAATGTTTCCGTCACAGGAGTTCAAAAAATTCGATACGTTGGCCTTGAGATTGCGGTGGGTCAGTAGTAGTTCGTCAATTGGTCCCTCAATTCAAACATGGTGATTCTGGAGGCATGAGGTGCGGTAGTGTTAAGCTTAGGGTCCATATAGCCTGGTCGTATGGAAATAGCCCTTTTAAACAAATGAAGCGCTTTCTGCCTATTGCCTAACGCGCTCAGCGCACAGCCCAAGTTGTTAAGCGCTTCAGGAAAGGGATGCTTCAACTTTAAGGCCATTTTGAAATACGGGATGCTCTGTTCAGCTTTTTTCTGTAATAGCAATGCATTACCTGCATAAAGATAGAGACTTGGATCTTTGGAAGGCAGTAGCCTTTGCTCCATCAGACGGAGACATTTGGCATACGAACCGATTTTAAGAAAAATTTTAGTTAGTAGTATGGCCTTTTCACGACGGTTGAATGTCGTCTGGTGAACAATTTCAACAATCCTGTCCACACCTAAAGAGCGCACGATTTCGATTTCGCTTTGTCTTTGAAGATGATGGGCGTTAGTGATGTTGTCTGCGTGCCGACGATAACCATACAGCGCTTTTGGTATATAGCCAATGGTGAATCTGTTTAACAGCTGAATGGAGAAATCGTAATCGGGTGCATGACGGAGTCCTGATTTAAATCGGCAACCGCTGTCAAAACAAATCCGCCGGAACATGGTACAGGCAATGTTTGGTAGGATCTGCCTGAACAAAATGACGGCAAGGAAATCGTGGGGTTCGGCATAAAATTTTTCAGCGTGTAGGATAGATGTCTTCCCTGTGAAATCATCCAAGGTTTTCAAATCGCAGTAGACAATGTCCATCTCCGGGTGTTTAGAAAGATGTGTGTACTGAAGTTCAAGTTTTTCTTTTTCATACCAATCGTCGGCATCAAGAAAAGCAAATAGATCCCCTTTGGCCAGGCTCATACCTGTATTTCGGGCATTTGCTTCTCCCAAATGTGTTTGGTAATGATAGAGAATATGTGGGAAATTTTCAACCACTTTTCTGGTATTGTCTATGGATCCATCATCGATGATAATGGTCTCAAAATTTGTAAACGTTTGTTGTTGAAGGCTACTTAGCGCGTCACCAATGTATTTCCCGGCATTGTACGCCGGGATGATAACGCTGATCATGATTTGCTCCTTTTCAACACTTCACTTTATGAAAAAAGAAGTACCTGCACTCCTGATTTCGTTATGCAATCTTCCTTGAGCAGTTGGTTAAACCATTTAACCCAACAGAAGCGAGCTAACTATTCAATGCCGTGTAACTGGGACGCTTATTCTATTCAAAAACACTGTATCGGTCAAGATTCTAATTGGATAAATGTGTCGTGCTCATTATAAAATCGGAGATTCTGATGGAAAACCGAATCGAATGGATTGATTTTGGAAGAGGTGCTTTCCTATTAAAGAAAAAGTTATACCGAAAAGCCACAAACATTTTTTTAAGAATCCTGAACAATAACCCGAAAAATGATGATGCTAATGTTCAAATAGGAATTATCAGTAAAGAATCCGGGAATATGGACCACGCTGTGTCGCGATTTCAAAAAGCATTGGACATAAATAGTTATAATATTGAGGCGTTATACAATGTCGGTGAAATCATACTCGCACAAGGAGCATACAAAGACGCCATTGATTGGTTTACTCGTGTCTTGATTGCCGATCCTACTCACAAGCGGGCGAAATTGAATCTGGGCCTCGCCTACAGCCAACAGGGAGATACCGTAAATGCCCTTAAGATTTATGAAGACGTGCTATTGGACGATCCGGACGATTTTATAGGCAAGTCATACATGGGCGCATTTCTGCGTGAAACGGGCAAATACAGCGATGCTATATCAATATTTACCGATTTGTTGAAAATAAATCCAGATGATATCGGAGCGCAGGTAAACCTGGGACTTGCATATGGCCAACAAGGCAAGAGCACTGAAGCAATAAGGGTCATTACGGCTGTCCTTGAACATTACCCGGATGATTTTTCTGCTCAATTTGCCATGGGAGTCATCAACCGTGATTCAGGAAATTATGATGAAGCATTATCTGTTTTTACAGAATTGCTGAGGGTTGATGCCGACCATGTTGGTGTCAAACTCAATTTAGGGTATACATATGCGCTTCTGGGCAATAGTGCTGAGGCTATTAAAAGGGTACGGTCTGTGTTCGAACAAGATCCTGAAAATGCAGTGGTCAAGTTGTTTATGGCGCTAACATATCGTGAAATTCGAGAGTACAGGCTATCGATATCGCTGTTCAATGATTTATTAAAGGTTGATCCACTTTGGGTCTGGGCTGAACTCAACCTGGGCCTCGCATACGCGCAGCAGGGGAAGTTTGCTAAGGCTTTGAGAACCATCGAATTGGTATTAGATCGAGATCCAGCCAATTTCTTCGCCAAATTATTTTTGGGCTCAGTACACCGTGAATCAGGAAATATCGATAAAGCGGTAGAAATTTTTACCGGCCTGTCGAAATTGAACCCATACCATGTTTTTACCCAACTCAATCTGGGCATTGCGTTAAAAGAACAAAATAAGACTGCTGAAGCCATTGACGTATTTAAAACGATATTGTTTTGCAACCCGATGAATTTTCCTGCCAAAGTCCTATTAGGTATCGCTTATCATGAATCTGGAGATTTAGAAAAAGCAATAGACCTTCTTAATGAAATTCTGTTTCCTGACGGTGATCATTCCTACCACCATATTAATAATGGACATACCTATTGGTTCAAAAGGCAACTTGAGACGATTTTATACAATTTGGGTATCGCGTACTTTAAACTTTCTGACTACGATAAGGCGATATCATCATTTCATAAAGTCATTGCGCTCAATCCAGATCATCCCGATAGTCATTCCCAGTTACTTATTGCAAAAAAGCTTAAAGAGAAGCATTAGGGTTAAGAATGTTAGTGGTTCGCTTATCATGTAATGTCATTTTTATTGTCAATCATTAGAATTTGCTCAATTGTTGAATAAGCTATAAAAAAACTGGCGCGGTGCTTTTTGACTATCTGGATAAAAATTGATCAGTGTTACGGTAACTAAATGAAACATAGAAAAAATGATTGCGGAAAAGGTTGTTGCAGTTCGATTCTCGAAACGAACACATACCTTTTAAAGAAAAAAAATAAAACAATATATGATCATTTGAAAGAAACTATAAATGAAACCAAAACTTTTCGGCCGATTGTAACAGAAAATGGATTTGATAATATTATAGTTAAACTTAATGAAAAT
>DAOWNV010000278.1 GCA_030642405.1 Desulfosarcina sp. | reverse complement strand
ATAGCGTCGCACATTGGTCAGATTAATTTTTATATCGGCTTCATGGCCGGCATTAAGGCGTTCGTAGCAGCGGTGCTGGGTGGTATCGGCTCCATCCCTGGTGCCGTTCTGGGCAGCTTGATCCTCGGATGGACGGAATCCTTTTTTACTGGTTACATCTCCAGTGACTACGAGGATGTGTTTGCCTTTATTTTCTTGGTCTGTATCCTGATCTTTAGACCGGCCGGTATTATGGGTAGATCAGAGACAGAAAAAGTTTAGAAAAATATTATGATAGTAGAAGAGATAAAAAAGTCATTTCTGACCTCTCTCTGGTTTATGTTCTTGACCTTTCCCATCATGGTCATCCGGGTTAACACAGTCGATAATATTATCCAGTGGCGTTGGGCCAATCTGCTCCTTGTGGGAATTGTGAGTTTTGGACTGTCCGCCCTCTGGCGATACATGATCCGCAGGAAAGAACTGGGTATAGTACAAACGGAAGTCGACGGAATTGCAAGGGAAACCCTCAGCCAGCGCTTACTGAACGAGCGGCGGTTCACCTTACCCGCATTGGTTGTGGTAAGCATTTTTGCATTGTCTTTCCCTTTCATTTTTTCCCTCTACCAGACCAATATCATGATTACCGCCATGATCTATGTAATGTTGGGGTTGGGACTCAACATTGTTGTCGGTGTCGCCGGCCTGCTGGATCTGGGCTACGCAGCTTTTTATTGCGTTGGCGCCTACTCCTATGCCCTACTCAATTACCATTTCGGCCTCGGTTTTTGGACGGTTTTGGGCCTCGGTGGCGGATTCGCGGCCATGTTCGGTATTATTCTTGGTTTTCCCGTATTGAGATTGCGAGGCGATTATCTGGCGATCGTTACTTTGGGATTCGGGGAAATCATCCGTTTGATCATGGAAAACTGGAATGAATTCTCCTTCGGTCCCAGTGGAATCGCCAACATTCCCCGCCCCGGTTTTTTCGGGATAGAAATGAACCTTGTGCAGGTGACCACCTATATTTACTTTCTAATGATTGTTTTGACGTTGTTTACCATCTTTGTGGTCAATCGGCTTCAGAATTCACGAATCGGCAGGGCCTGGATCGCCCTTCGTGAAGATGAAGTGGCCTGCCAGGCCATGGGAATCGACAAGCGAAAGACCAAACTTATGGCTTTTGCACTAGGCGCTACCTGGGCAGGTTTTGCCGGTGTTGTTTTTGCTGCAAAAACAACTTTTATTAACCCGGCCAGTTTTACCCTTTGGGAATCCATTAACATTTTGTGCGTAGTCGTACTCGGTGGTATGGGGTCGATTGTGGGCGTTGTTGTCGGTGCCTTCATTTTGATTTTACTGCCTGAATATCTTCGGTTTCTTTCGGAATTCAGAATTTTGGCATTCGGAGCGGTGCTGGTAATCACAATGGTGTTCAGACCCGGAGGCATTGTGGAGACAGTGCGGCGGACCTACGAATACAAAGAAACGGCCCACTGATGATGACAACTTTGGACAACATTACAAAACCGATACTCGATGTAAAGCAGCTTTCCATGGCTTTTGGTGGGCTTCGTGCTCTGGATTGCGTGGACCTTGATATTAACATACAGGAGATTGTTGCTCTCATCGGCCCGAATGGTGCCGGAAAAACAACCTTTTTCAACTGTATCACAGGTATTTACGATCCTACTGGTGGAGATATCATTTTGGCTCCGCCGAAAGGAAACAGGATTTCTCGGCTAAACGGCCTGAAACCGAATCTTGTTACTGAAAAAGGATTGGCTCGAACCTTTCAAAACATTCGCCTGTTTCCAAACATGACGGTGCTTGAAAACGTCATGATCGGCTGCCACTGCCGCATGAAAGCCGGTATTTTAGGTGCGATTTTCAAAGGCGCATCCACTCGCCGGGAGGAAGAGGCAGTGGTTCGGAAAAGCTACGGCATTTTAAAGCAAATCGGCCTTGAAACCCAGATCAACGATTTTGCAAAAAATCTGCCTTATGGTGCCCAGCGCCGCCTCGAAATCGCCCGCGCAATGGCAACAGAACCCTTTTTGCTCCTTCTTGATGAACCAGCTGCCGGCATGAATCCCCAGGAGACGGCGGAACTGGACGAACTGATCATCAGCATTCGAGATAAGGAAGGTATTTCTATTTTGTTGATCGAGCACGACATGAAATTGGTCATGAGCCTGTCAGACCGCATTTTCGTCATGGATTACGGCAAAAAAATCGCACAGGGCACACCGGAGCAAATTCGCAACAATCCAGCTGTGATCAAAGCCTATCTTGGAGAAGAAATTGATGCTTAGTGTTGTTGACATCCATACCTATTACGGCAACATTCAGGCGCTTAAAGGCGTGAGCATGGATGTGAAAGAAGGTGAGGTTATCACCCTGATCGGTGCTAACGGTGCAGGCAAAACCACGACGTTGATGTCTATTTCGGGCATTGTGGTACCGAGAACCGGTGAGATTCTCTTCATGGGGGAGGTAATTAACAGGGTTACACCTAACAAGATTGTTTCCATGGGGATCAGCCAGGTACCGGAAGGAAGAAGAATATTCCCTTACCTCACTGTGCTGGAGAATCTGGATATGGGGGCCTTTTTACGTAATGATAATGATGGGGTAAAAACGGATTTGAATTATGTATTCAGCCTGTTTCCCATCTTGGCGGATAGACGAAATCAGTCTGGTGGCACGTTAAGCGGCGGCGAACAGCAGATGTTGGCCATCTCCCGGGCATTGATGGCTCGCCCCCGGCTCCTGTTGTTGGACGAACCTTCTTTGGGACTTGCGCCTTTGGTCGTCAAGCAGATATTTGAAATCATAAAAAAAATTAATTTGGAGAATAACACGACCATTTTTCTTGTGGAGCAGAATGCAAACTTGGCCCTGAAAGTTGCTCACCGGGGCTATGTCATGGAAAATGGCCGAATAACACTTTCCGATACTGCTGGAAGCCTGTTGTCCAATGAAGATGTAAAGAGGGCTTATCTAGGAATTTAGTTACCCATTGTGAAAAATTTTCAATTGTTACCATTGTTCTATCGATACATAAAAACACAAAGACCAACTGTTGATTTTTCACTAACTATCTAAATATATTTAAAAAACGACTCAATACAAACAAGCTGGCATTCTCTTTGCTTAGGTAACTGGTTGAAAAATACGTTCATGAAAGATTATTAACCAGTTATACATTGGTGGGTTCTAATGGAAACGAATTACAAGCATAACATTCCGTATCATAGACTAAAAGATGCCTTTGCTATTATGATATCCATTTTCAGCATTTTGCTGGTGATTTACCCCTTTTTATCCAAGGCTGATGAAAATACTGAAATATCAATCAGCTTACAGGGTGTCCTCCAACCTCCCGCGCCACTTGAACCGGCAGACACATCTGGATCTTTGTCCTTCCAGATAACATTGGCGCCTCCAGCTTTGGAAGTGGATCGAGATCTCATGAAAGCTGAATCGATCCGTCAATCGGTTGAATTAGAGATGAATCCGCAAAAAGAGGTAACATCTCTTCAAAAAGATGAGATATCATCAAATGGTATCACGGATGAGCGAATTCCTTTTTATGGAATTATCGAGCAAGTTGCCGGACGCTACCAGGTGGACCCCCATCTGATTCGTGCCATCATTATTGCTGAATCCGGTTTCAACCCAAAAGCCAAATCAAAAAAAGGGGCCCGAGGTTTGATGCAGCTGATGCCCGCAACGGCAAAATCCCTTGGTGTAAGGAATATATACGATCCTGAGGAGAATATTGACGGTGGGGTTCGTTATTTCAGATCACTGCTCGATCGATTCGATGGTAACATAACATTGGCATTGGCT
>DAOWNV010000184.1 GCA_030642405.1 Desulfosarcina sp. | reverse complement strand
TTTCGTTGATTATGCCCATACCCCCAATGCTTTGGAAAACGCTATTGCCGCCTTGCGTCCCTTGACACCCGGCCGTTTGATCACGGTATTCGGTTGTGGCGGAGATCGGGACAACAGCAAAAGGCCGGTGATGGGCAAAATAGCCGCCCAGTATAGCGATTTGGCGGTAATCACTTCGGACAATCCCCGTTCCGAAGATCCTTTGGCCATTATCTCCCAGGTGGAAGAAGGGGTTCGACAGGCCTGCATCCGACGTCTGAATATAGCTGATATGGACCACTGCCGGCAGGCTCCGGGATATCTTGTGGAGAGCGATCGGAAAAAGGCGATAGAAACGGCCATCAGCGCGGCCGAGAACGGAGATACCGTACTTATCGCAGGCAAAGGACATGAAACCTATCAGATCCTGGCCGATAAAACCATTCCTTTTGATGATCGGGAAATAGCCAGAACCGTTTTGGCCTCTATTATCGGAAAAGGCGTGTGAAAACATGACACCCTACGCATGGTCAACAACCCAGGTGATTCGGGCTACCGGCGGATCATTACTGTCGGGGTCGATGGATAGGGCATTTGGTGGTATTGGCATCAATTCCCGCAACATTGACGAGAACCTCCTTTTTGTGGCCATTGTCGGAGATATCCATGATGGTCACAGATATGTGACCGATGTGTTGGATCGCGGGGTAAAAGGGGTAGTAGTGAATGGAAAACAGGTTGCCGATATTCCCCTCAGCCGGATGAAAGTCGAAGGAATTGCCTGTGTGGCGGTTAAGGACACCACGCGATCCTTGGGAAATCTGGCTCGATTCAATCGGAACCGTGGAGATCTGAAGGTGCTGGCGATTACCGGATCCAATGGCAAAACATCCACTCGCACCCTCATGGAGAAAGTCCTTTCCCAATCCTTTGTGACCTTGAGCACCAGCGGGAATCTGAACAATCACATCGGTTTGCCCCTAACGCTGCTCCGGCTCTCATCGTCCCACCAGGTAGCCGTACTGGAAATGGGCATGAACCATACCGGTGAAATCGATCACCTTGGACGGATCAGTGAACCGGACGTAGGTGTCATCACCAATGTGGGATCGGTCCATTTGGAGGGATTGGGTAGTATAGAGAACGTGGCCCGAGCCAAAGGAGAACTTCTTCATACGCTTCGTTTCGGTGGCACGGCCATTTTAAATATAGACGATCCACGTGTGAAGAGACTGGCTGAAGCAACGGACATGTCCGTACTTTTTTTCGGCATGGACCCGCAGGCCGATATCCGGGCCGAAGATGTCCGCCTGATCGATGGGAAAACTGCTTTTACCCTTATTACCCCATCCGGTTGTATTGATATTTCCCTGTCAACACCGGCTCGGGTGATGGTTTCCAATGCGCTGGCGGCGGCAGCTGCCGGTGAGGTTTTGGGAGTGTCTCTCAATAAAATCAAAAAAGGGCTGGAAGCCTTTTCCCCGGCAGTGGGACGGATGGGGATCCGTTTGCTGAACCGTGATCTTTGCTTGGTGGACGATACCTACAATGCCAACCCCAGCTCAATGGCTGCGGCCATCAAGACGTTGGCCCGTATGCGAGAAAGTCGAAGAACCATCGCGGTGCTCGGAGATATGCTGGAACTTGGTCCGCAGTCGAAGGATCTTCACAGGAAAGTCGGCCGGGTAGCCGGTGAGGCCCAAATTGATTGGTTGCTCGTTGTCGGCGATTTCGCTGCCGATGTGGCTGATGGTGCTATAGCAGGAAAAATGCCGGCAGATCAGATTATTGCAGGTACCAAGGACGAAATTGTAGAAGCGTTGAACCACCGGCTTGAGCCCGGTGATCTGATTCTTGTAAAAGGTTCACGGGGGATGAAGATGGAGACGGTGGTTGAATCCATCTGTCGTTGGGCAAAAGGTGAATCCTTTTCCTGAGATTAAGGTAACTGAATCCTAAAGATATATTATTGAATTCTTTTTTTCATAAAAGGTTGGAAATGAAAAAGACCAAATGATCTACTACCTTCTATATCCGCTGCATACAACTTTTGTAGCCTTCAATGTGTTCCGATACATTACCTTTCGGACCATCTATGCAAGCCTTACGGCCTTTCTCATCTGTTTTCTTCTCGGACCCTGGGTGATTCGCCGCCTATCCATGATGCAGATCGGGCAATACATTCGAGAGGACGGCCCGAAAGACCATTTGAAAAAAGCAGGTACGCCCACGATGGGCGGTGTGTTGATTATTTTTGCAACGGTGGGTTCCACCCTGCTCTGGACCGACTTGACAAACTATTTTGTTTGGATCGCTTTGCTGGCCACACTGGGTTTTGGTGCCATCGGATTTATCGACGATTACCTAATGCAGGTAAAAAAACGAAATTTAGGTCTCACACCCCGTCAGAAGTTGGCCCTGCAAATGGCTTTAGCGATGGTAATCGGGCTGTTGGCCTACCTTGTGCCCGAGTTTCCAACAAAAATAAGCGTTCCCTTTTTCAAAAAGTTGCAGCCTGATCCGGGTTGGGGGTACATTTTCTTTGCCGCTTTGGTGATTGTCGGTGCCTCAAACGCCGTGAACCTGACGGATGGGCTGGATGGACTGGCAATCGGACCGGTAACAATTGCTGCTGTAACGTATATGATCTTTTCCTATGTTGCCGGCCATGCACGAATTGCTGAATACCTGCAGATTACATCGATACCGGGATGCGGTGAGATTACTGTTTATTGCGGTGCCTTGGCCGGTGCAGGGTTGGGCTTTTTATGGTTCAATGCATATCCTGCCCAGGTGTTTATGGGAGACGTGGGTTCTCTTTCCCTGGGCGCATCCTTGGGAACAGTGGCTGTGATCACCAAACAGGAGATCCTGCTTCTGGTTGTGGGAGGGTTGTTCGTGATCGAAGCCCTGTCCGTTATTTTTCAGGTGGGCTTTTTTAAATTGACCAAAGGGAGGCGTATCTTCCGAATGGCTCCTATTCACCACCATTTTGAATTGAAAGGATGGCCGGAACCCAAGGTGATAGTTCGGTTCTGGATTATTGCCATAGCCCTGGCGCTGGTTTCGATGAGTACGCTGAAGTTGCGGTAATGTTTAAGGTAAGCGTTTTGATACCTGAATCCCATTTATTTTGGATAAAGTGCAGGTACAGTTGCAACCCATTGAATTAAAAAACAAACAAGTAGTCGTAATGGGTCTCGGCCGTTCAGGGGAGGCGACAGCTCGTTTTCTTGTGAAACAGGGAGCCGGAGTGACGGTGACGGACAACGCCTCGGCAGATTCCCTCAAAGCGTCAGTTGAGGCGTTGGATGGATGGGATGTTCGTTTCAGACTGGGCAGGCATGATGAAAAGGATTTTACAAGGGCGGATCTGGTTGTCATAAGCCCAGGTGTGCCCCATAGGTTGCCGATCCTTGAATCGGCAAGAGCAAAGGGTGTTTCGGTCGTCGGTGAAATGGCGCTGGCTGCCGGGATGATTGCAGAACCAATGATAGCAATTACGGGCACCAATGGAAAAACCACAACGACTGAGTTGGTAGGAAAGATGTTGGAAAACAGCGGCAAACGGGTATTTGTCGGTGGCAACATCGGAACTCCTTTGATTTCATATTTGGACGGAGACAGCCCGATTGCCGATGTTGTCGTTGCGGAAGTCAGTAGTTTTCAACTGGACACTGCAATGGATTTTCGGCCTGAAACAGCGGTGATGCTAAATATTACTGAAGACCATTTGGACCGTTATGTGAATTTCACCGCTTACGCTGAATCCAAGTGGCGAATTTTCAACAATCAGCGTCCCACCGACACTGCAATTGTGAATTCCATGGATGCCACCATCACGGAAATGATGAACAATCGTCCACCGCGGGCTGTCCGACTGTTGTTTTCAGATCAGGTTGTCGCCGACGGTGCCCAAATCCTGGAGAACAAGATTCAGCTGTTCGAAAAAGGCCGCCGTAGAAACAGTTTCACGTTAGATCATACTGGTCTTACGGGACCCCATAACCGGGAGAACCTCGCGGCAGCCTGTTTGGCCGCTTTGAGACATGATGCAACTGATGAAGGAATTCAGCAGACCATCGACGAATATCAGGGTCTTTCCCATCGCCTGGAAAAAGTTGGAGAAATAGACGGTATCCACTTTTTCAATGACTCCAAGGCGACCAATGTGGATGCGGTCAGGCGGGCATTGGAGTGTTTCGATACTCCGGTGGTCTTGATCATGGGTGGACAAAATAAAAAGGGCGATTTTACGCTGCTGCAGCCATCGATCCGTCATCGTGTAAAAACATTGGTCGTCATGGGAGAGGCCAAAGATGAGATCTTATTTGCCCTTTCCGATGCATGCCATGAAAAGGCCCTGTCTGCGGTATCTCTGGAAGAGGCGGTGGAGAAGGCATTGAACGCAGCTAAACCCGGTGAGGCCGTCCTTTTTTCTCCGGCTTGTGCCAGTTTCGATATGTTCGACAACTATGTCCACAGGGGGAATCGGTTCAGAGAAATTGTAGAGAGGCTTCAATGAGAACGGCGGTCAAACGAAATAGGGTGCAACCGATAGCATATGATCTCGGGCTTCTGTTTCCTGTTCTGCTGCTCGTAGGCATGGGGATTGTGATGGTATACAGCGCCAGCTCCGCGCTGGCCCTCGAAAGGTTCGGCAGCGATTACTATTTTTTAAAAAGGCAGGCTGCTTTTGCTCTCGTGGGTATAATCGTATTGGTGGCTTTCAGTTATATTCCCTTTCGTGTGTACCGACCTTTAACCTATCCGATGCTGGCGGTGGTTGTCGTGATGCTGGCGATTGTGGCTTTTACCGATTTGGGAGTGAGTGTCGGCGGGGCAGCCCGCTGGCTGCAGCTCGGACCTGTCCGGTTTCAGCCGTCTGAATTGGCCCGGTTGGCTTTAGTTATCTATATGGCATACTCCATGAGCAAAAAGGATGAACAAGTACGGGATTTCTACGTAGGCTTTTTCCCGCACTTTCTTGTTCTGGGTCTTTTTTCTCTATTGCTTATGGCTCAGCCTGATTTCGGGTCCGTGGTTGTTTTTTCCGCTTTGACATGGATCATGCTGTTTGTCGGCGGCTGCCGCATTAGCCATTTGCTGTCGGTAATTCTTGTTCTTGCGCCGATGGCCTGGTTGTTTATTATACAAGCCGAGTATCGTGTAAAACGGCTGATGAGTTTTTGGGATCCTTGGAAATATACGTCAGATGAAGGGTACCAAATTGTTCACTCTCTTATGGCATTCGGTTCAGGAGGGATTACCGGTGCCGGTATAGGAAAAGGATATCAAAAATTATTTTATCTTCCAGAGCCTCACACGGATTTCATATTTTCCGTTGTGGGTGAAGAGTTGGGACTTGTCGGCGTCATGGTCGTGATTCTGCTTTATGGAATTATGCTGATGAGGGGAATTCACATCGCTCGGAATGCAAACGATTCTTTCGGGGCATTTTTGGCCATGGGCCTCACGGTAGCATTGGGGCTGCAGGTATGCATCAACATGGGCGTCGCTTTGGGAATGCTGCCCACCAAAGGACTTACATTGCCGTTTCTCAGCTATGGGGGAACAAGCCTGCTGATCAACATGGCTGCGGTAGGGATCATGATGAACATTGGAGCACGGGATGCAATGTGTTGAGGAATTGAAATCTTTTTGCCGGCGACCTATTACGGTGATTGTCGCTGGTGGTGGTACCGGAGGGCACCTCTTTCCCGGTATTGCCGTGGGACAGGCGTTTGCTGAAGAAGACGACCGAAATCGGATTCTTTTTGTAGGCTCGGGCCGTCCCCTGGAAAAAGAAGTCCTCGACCATGCAGGATTTCCCCAAAAAACAATCAATATTGAAGGGATCAAAGGAAGAGGATTGTGGTCAAGGTTGCAGGCGATAATGAAAATTCCCGGTGCCATGCTTCACTCTCGCCGAATTTTTGTCAACTCCCAGGCTGATTTGGTGATTTCAGTGGGTGGATATGC
>DAOWNV010000087.1 GCA_030642405.1 Desulfosarcina sp. | reverse complement strand
TGGTGGAGCT
The DNA here is from genome assembly GCA_030642405.1 of Desulfosarcina sp. GTDB lineage: Bacteria > Desulfobacterota > Desulfobacteria > Desulfobacterales > Desulfosarcinaceae > Desulfosarcina. Next base: position 9,229 of record DAOWNV010000087.1, on the reverse strand, counting down.
AAAAGAGGCAATCCCAAAGGATTCCCAACTCCTCGCCGTTCGGCCTGTCCGGGTACAGGATGTCACCCGCTATGAGTTGGTAGGCATCGGTGCTGTCAAAGGCCGGACCCTGACCATTTCGGGCAGTGAGGCAAAACCGCCCTTGCCTGGAATCCGCACGGAAGGCCGATACTATTTTGTGCGCATGAGGGAAGCCGTCGGATATCTGACCGGGTCGGTTAGGTCCGATGGCGAAAAGCTGGGAAGGGTTCTGGTCGGTACCGACCAACTTCGGTTCATTAGTCTCGCGGACACCGAGGATCCCCGCTATGTATTGGCAGTCCCCACCGGCGCGGTTTCGGTTTACGCCAAAGACTTGACCGACGGCCGAAGCGCGACGGTCATCAAGGCGGTTAAAGGACGGGGCGCAACGCTGACTGCCGACCTTCTCCTTGGAGAGTTCCGACCTTCCGTTATTTCCACAACCCCTGACAAAGGCGCAAATGGGGTTCCGACGACCACGCCGATTCGGGTGCGCTTTTCGGAGCGTATAGACCCGACCACTATTACCGCAAACACTTTCAAGCTTCGAGCGGACAAAAAGGAAATTTCAGGGGCATTGAACCTTCTTCCCGATGGGGCGACGGTGGTTTTACGTACCGATGCGCCGCTTGCGCCTGAGACGGTTCATACCATAGAGCTGTCACCCCTTATTCGGGACATTTTCGGGAACCCGCTTTTTGGCAATCAACCGGACGACACATTTGCCACCTCATTTGTGACCGTTGATACCACGCCGCCGCCTCCTCCAGAGGCAGGGCAAATCACGGCCGGGACACCGGTCGATGGCGTTTCCAAGGTTTCAGGGACTCAAGGGACTGTGGAACCGGGTGTGGTGGTAACAGTCAAAAATACCGCCACCGGCGTGTTAAGTACAGTGATCGCCTCTGATGATGGGAGCTTCTCTGTATCCATTTCGGCTGGCTTGACCGACGACCTGGAGCTTTTGTTGCTCGATGAGGCCGGCAATGAGACCACTATTAATATCGGGCGAGTGACGCCGCCGCCGGGAGTTGCCGTCCTGAGTCGAGATGGCGGTGTGATTCGGGGCAAAAAGGGTGTTGGGGTCAACATCCCAGCCGGTTTCCTTCCCCAAGATACCATCGTTAAGATAGAACCATTGGATATAAAGGGAATCCAGCATCCCTTTTCCAGGGAGTTGCCAGGTTTCATAGCTGGTGCAGTCAGCTTTAATATGAGTGGTGTTGAACTCACCGATACTTTAGAGCTCCGATTTTCGATAGATGGATTTCCCGATTTCGACATGATTGATCTAGTTCCATTGTTCAGGATTGAACGCGAGATTACACTTCCGGACCACCTCCAGCCGGGAACTAAGTTGATTTTTCGCCTACAAGGTAAGGACCTGAACCTCCGGTTTAGTGAACTGAAGACTGCGCTTCCCATTGTTGCAGATTCCCCGAACAAAACACCGCGCACGGTAAATGTGCCAGGCACGCCCACCCTTCGCTTGACGCTACCTACCGAAGTTACACCAGGTGAGAAAATCTTGATTTCCGCAGCTGCCAACCCTCCCGACATCAAGCTGCGTTTCCCGGCGAATCCCATCCTAACAGGGAATGAACAGTTCCTTCTTTTTGAAATAACAAAGGTAGGTGGTAGAGACTTCTGGAGCCTCGTGGACAAGGCGACCCTGAAGACGCTGGAAGATGGGCGTCGAGTTATCGAGACGAGTTCGCCTCCCTTTCGCGGAATACGAAAAGACACTGAACGCCTGGTAATGGCCGTTTTCAGTACCGGATCGCTCGCTTATGTTCCGATCTTGAGTCCCTTCCCTGCCTCTGAAATCGGGGCAGTCGCCGACAACCTACCGAGTTCTAAAGATAAACCTGAGATCGGTGTGAAATTGAGGGGAGTGGAGGCCTTCGACCTTTCGACACATGAAGCAGCTATAGTTCCCGTGAGGGCAGGAATACCTGCCAACATTGAAGTGATTGACCTTTCGAACAACGAACTAATTTATAAGACCAGAGTAAAGGCGCTGCCCCCGGACAGTCTTGCATCTGTTTTGGTCCTTGGAGAGGATGACAATGATCTTTTCGTAACAGGGACGACTTCACAGGCAAATTATGCCGTACCTGTGGACGCAGCCATAAGCATTAGTTTTTCACACCTAATTGAGACCACAACCCTTAAAGATTCCCTTTTCATTGAGGAAAAAACAGAGGGCGCACAATGGAAACGAGTTCCTATTGATATAAAGTTCCGCAAAAAAGATGATCAACAGGCCTACATTGTAACGGTAAAACCGCGTAGTTTCCTTAAACCTTCCACACAATACAGGTTAATTGCTCCGAGGGGGGGCATTCGCAGGCCCGGGATGAACGGAAAGCCACTTGCGTCTAATTTTGAGTTGTTATTTACAAGCGCACCCGGTTTTAAAATAATCGGTAAAAAGGAAATCGACTCAATCAAGACTTTTGACATAATTGGTGATGTGGCGTTGGTGACGCAGCGCAAAATTCAGATAAATGATGAGAATCCTTCTCAAACAAAAATTGTGAACCGTTTCTTGACTATCGATCTATCTGACCCTAAAGCACCAAAGATAATGAAAGAAACGGCTTTTGAGGGGAGGGAATATCAGAAAAGTGGTCCGATTTGGGCAGTAAAGGGAATGGCGGACGTCAATTTCAAAGGGCTAACCGGGAATCCTGTCACGGGAGATCTTGCGCTGATCACCTTCGGCAATAGCGGAACCTTCAGTACATTGCGGGTCTTTGATGTAAGTGATCCGGCTGATCCAAAATGGATGCATTCATCAATGGTTTCCATTCCACTGGAGGTGCTGCACAGTAAAACCGAGTTCGTCCTCAAGCCTATACCAGTGGAATCGACTGGCCTGATGGATTCACTCATACCACCTGCATTGAAAATGGGATATGAAAAACTACTGGGTAATTTTGGGATGAATATAAAGGGTATTCCACAAACTACTGCAATTCCCTATATGATCGATACCGATTCGGAACATACCGTCTATTTCATAAACCAGGGTATAGGGATCATGACCGTTGACCTTTCCAAGGCTCTTCCAACACTCCCAATCATAAAGCGTGGTGAGCAATTTGGCCCGTCATTCATCCCTCAGGAAAAGACGGGGGTTTTTGTCGTATTTGATGACGGCTCGTTAGAGAAAAAAAGCGACGCATTTTCCATCAATTACCCAGAGCATTTAAAACCCGTATCGGAGATAATCAAGGTCGATGGACGGATAAAAGACCCGGAAATTGCAGCCATAATTGTCAATGGGTTTCAGGCTGAGATCAAAAGAGACGCGAAGGGCAATCCGGTTGCATTTGAGGTGCCTAAATTACCACTTCGAGAGGGAGTTAATCGCATTCAAGCCACTGCATTTGCAAAAAACAATCTGAAAATTGGAACAGCCAGTCGTTTGGTGCGCAGAAATTTCAAGGACAATCCAATGGAAGGTTCGGGGAACGTTATAATTGATCTTCCCCATTTATCAGTAGCGGATAGTGATACCCTTACAGTCGCTGCAAGCTTGGTTTCCGGGAAAGGGAAACTCGATGAAATCTATATCAATGGTAAACTTGCATGCAAGCGCAAGCGGGAATCTTGGCTTGGTGCCAGAGAAAACATGCCGGAGGATTGCACAGGGAAGGTTGAGATAAAACTCAAGCCAGGCGTTAATTCGATTGTAGCAACGGCCATTGACGTTGATGATGAGTTTCCCAAGGGTATGACTTTTGCTGACCTGCAAGTCATGGAAGACATTGTTTTGGCCGTAAAAGATGATCTATACATTTTCGATGCGTCGGGTCTTGTTCCTTTGGGTGTGAAAAAAAAAGAGGGGAAAAGTAAAAAAGAAGAGAAAGAGAAACAAGGGAAAAAGGATAAGCCTATCAAAATCGAAAAGGCCTACCGGGTATCCGTTGTAAAGGAGGTAATGGTTGACTGGGACCGCGACGGAAGAACAGGCCTTGAGGAAAATGAGGACCATGATGAAGGAAAAGAAATCACAGTTTTCGATGAGTTATTAAATCTTGCTTTAGTGGGACAAGGCAGAGGAGAGCGGTTATATTTTGTAAACATCACAGAACCTCATAAACCGGAAGTAATAGGTTGGATGCCTACCCCGGATGGCGCATACCGGGCCGTAGCAATCCCCGATAAAAACATGGCGCTTCTTGCAGGCGGGAAATGGGTACTGGTTATTGATCTCACCCTGGCCCATTATGCTGGAAAGCTTGATAAGGATACAGATGGCGAAGATGATCGTATTCTATACAAAATTGAGATCCCTGGAGGCAGAGCCCAAGATATCCGTTTTGATGAAAGTAGGGGATTGGCTTACGTACTCCAAAAAGACCTTGGCCTACTTGTCCTGAGACTCGACACAGCTTGTACCAAAGACTTTGGGGTTGATGCTACATACTTACCCATTGATCGAATCATCCGGTATTCTACCCTTGAAGATGAGCGAAGAGAACTGCTCAAAGGAATCAAGAACGGTTTTGCTACAGACGAGTGCAAGAAATTTTTTAAGATTGATCCCCGTGGTGAAGAAAATTTAAATGCGGCTCTCTTATCACAGGGAAGCAGTGCATGTATCTGGCCGGAAAACGGACAATGCTCTACGGCATACCAACCGGGGCTCAGCGATTATGACTTTGAATTTATCGTACCCGTCGATTTAGTCAAAAAGGCCAAGGATTGCGCCATTCAGGTTGAAGAGGCAATACACCGGATCCCCTCACTAAAACACGCTGATGTCAGCGTATTTCCGGTTAGAGAAAGCGCTATTAAATATGCCTATCGGGATGTGGCGCCGGTGGCAGGCAGTTGCGGCGCCGGCAGTGATATATACGGAGACCTCTGTCTTGGCCGTAATGGCAATATTTTGAAGTGGATACTGGAGGGTGAGTGGGTCGGTGAAGGTAAGGGAGAGAATCGGGTTGAATATAGTAATAGGATTAATCTTGACGACGTATTAGAGAAGCTCAGTGAACCGATCGATAAGAGCAGCAAACGCTACGATCCCTGGAAAAAGAAATATGTATATATCCTGACAGAAGAGGCCAGAGATAAAAACTTCAAAGAACCAAGTCACATACCGCGCCTGGAAGGTAAGGAATGGGGTTGTCTGGAGGATTTTGCTTTGAACCAATCCGGAGCAAGGATCCGCATTAAAGGCGTCGGACTTGGCAATGTTGAAATTCATTCACCCTTCTATCTAAAGAAAATACACAAGGCCGCGAAGGCTGGTATTCGAGCCATGTATGGAAAATTGCTTGCATCTGAAGCCGGCAATCGACTGTTGCTGAAGACCTCCCGCGATCAATACCGTGGGACCAAGGGTTGCTTTACAGCCATTGATGATCCCAAAAAAAAGGAAAAAAGCATATCGGATTTTTCCTATAAGCCATGCGAAAGCTTTACCGAATATATTGCATCTACAGCGTTACTGAGTTTTAAAGAGAAATCCAATATCCTAACAAAAGAAGAAGCGCTTTTGGCCTATGAGATGTTCCGGAGAAAAGTGGATGTGGGACGACAGATTCGAGACGAAACAGAGGCTAACCGGTTTATCATCAAGGTAATGAATTTCATTGAAAAGGTGCGTAACGATCCAAAGATCACTGCCATCTATAAAGAGACCCTCCTGAAATTTAGCGATTGGGAAGCAAGGGGGAAGAGCTATAAAAAGTGCGAAACGGAAGATATATTAGATTTTAGGCCAACACCAGCCGGTGAGGGTGCTGCTGAACTGAAGCTTAAGATACCCGCACGGCTGTATAACGGCGGATATGTGGGCGTATCGGGTCTGGAGGTGGCTCTCTATCACAATGACAAGGAAGTGAATCGTTATAGCGCCGATCTCGTTCCGGGCGAAAGTATTTACTTTCCGAGGGAGATCGAAAATGAGTCAAATGGCAATGATAAAAAAGGGGATAATAAGAAGAGTCAAAAAAAGTCAAATAATAAAGATAAAGCCGAAGATAACAAAAAAAATGAAAAGGCGCCGGGTAAAAAGAAACAGAAATTTGAAGTCAAACCCAAACTCAAAGGAATCCACAAAATTCAGCTTGTAGCGGATCCGGAATCTCTTTTTTCTGAATACGACAAAGTCAATAATTTTGACGGATTTTATTATTATCTTTTATATCCGAACGATAAAGCAACTCCCCCGGAGACCCAGGGGAAAGCGGTCCGTCCAAAACCACCGGTGCCTATCCCAGACTCTCCGATTTGTCTGGTTGACGGCAAGACCCCGCCCAGCCCACGGCTCGAATTGATTTCCACCGTGAACGAACAGTATGAGACCTCGGTTAAAAAGGCAGAGACAGTCAATCGTGAATGGATCGTCCGCAATAAAGGGAATGTAAATCTCAAGAATCTGAAAATTCAGGATTCCTTGACGGAAACGATAGAGATCTCCAACCTACCAATCAATGGAGAAAAAAAAGGTGTTAAAAAAGAAGTTAAAAAGTTTAAGGTACCCGACACAGAGAAAACACTAATTGGACTTAGTACTGTCCAGGGCTTTGACGAAGGGGGAAATAGCGTAGGACCAGTTTCGGCTGCAGTAAAAATCAATGTGGTGAAGCCGCTCAGAGGGCGTCCAGTTGTGAAAATTTATTCACCACCAAAACAGGACCCTATTTATGCCACCATGGCAAAAAAAATGCCGGTCTGGGGGCTTATAGAGAGCCAAGAGCCATTGTCCAAGATCACAATCAACGGCAAAAAAGTGGAGGCAACACAGGAGCCCAATGGTGAGTACCGATTCGAGACAAAACCGGGTGATGAGGTTCAGCTAAAAGCAGAGGGAGAGACTGAAATCACCGTTATGGCTACTGACCGACGTGGGGGTAGTGGCAGTGACAAGGTTTCCGTGCGGCGGGCTCCGTCCCCCTACAGCCCGAAAGAAGAAGCCCCTGGTAATTTGTGCGTCATCAAACGGGTGAAGACCAAGGCTCTGGAGAACTACCACGAGCGTGTTTCCGCTAAACCCGGTGAAACCATCAAGTACAGGATCCGTATCATTAATGCCGGAAAGACCGACCTTGAAGAGGTCAGCGTGGGCGACATCGATCTGGTGCAGCTTTCCGCAGACGAGAAGGCAAAGGAAGAAGACGGTCTGAAGCTGCCACCTTCCGCAGACGAGAAGGCAAAGGAAGAGAAGGCAAAGGAAGAAGACGGTTTGAAGCTGCCACCTTCCCCGCCGTTTGAACTCAAGGTCAAAGATGAGAAAAAGATCGATTTTAAATTCATAATTCCGAAAACCTCTGCCGGCGGCCTCATTTCCAATCATGTATTTGTTGCGGCTCAAAATAAGGCGACTAAAGAACTGTGCACGGCAACCGACCTTGCACAGGTATTAGTGGACGGGCCGCCTATTGAAGGCGATCGGGCCGGAGGATTGATTCTCAATCCCAGTATCATTCTCCTCGGGGATACTAAAAACCCCCCATCGGAAGGGGTGACCAAACAACTGGAGGTCCTACGTGTGTTAGACGCTGTGGACGTGACCCGTTCGGCCAGCACCGAGTATCAAACCCTGAAGGATATATTAGGCCTTGTCCACAAAACCGGTCTTGACAAAAAAATCGAGGAAAAACTCAGTAAGCTTTTGGGATCCTACAAACTAGATGCCGGCAAATTTGGTACGATCGGAATGCCCCCAAGAGCCGAGATCGAAATCGACGACCGTACGGGAAAACTCACGGCCAAGGAAAACGGGTACAATATCATTCGGGCCGTTCACACCATGCCGAACGGTGATGTAAAATACTCCAACTATGCCCTTGTCATAGTGGGTATCGGCAGTATCAAAGGGATCGAAATCCAGCCGCGCTCCTTTCTTTCCTTCGGGCCTCAGGCTGCTCAGTATCTCGTCAATTTGATCTACGAACGGCTGGAAAAGAAGTTCGAGGAGCAGACCGAAGCCGCCAAGACTGCAGGCGGAAAACAAGGCGACGGCTACGCGCAAGCGGCCAAAAAGCTCGCCGAATTCAACATTCCCATGATCCTTTCTTTGAGCGGACCTTGGGCCAATCCCAACGATTGGCCCACCTATCTCAGAACCTGGGGGCCTTATCTGACCAATTGGATCGGACACACCGGTTTTGCCGAATTGGTCTCTGTTAAATTCGATTTTATGGGAGGACTCCTGCGAGGAGTGGATGTGCTCGAGGCCGCCCGCGAACTGCTCAAGCTCATCCCACCGGTGACGGTGCCTGTTGGAGGCGTGCCCGTGCCGATTCCGGTGGGCTGGTTTTTAGCCCAGCTTGTGGGACCGGCGGCTACCCAGGCACTGGATTTTGAATCTTCCGGCGCCGTTGAGGTTCGATCCAGTTTCCCCAACGGATTCGTTACCGCCAAGAGCGTCGGCTTGGGTCGCGTGACGGGCACTCTTGATCTAACCGGTTACGGCCTCGGGAAGGGCAAAGACGATTTTTTGGTCATCGTGGGCCCGGAAGTCCTATCCACGGATGTCCGACCTGCTGAACCAAATCATCCCCGTGAAAAGCTGACCTTGGCCGTCCATTCCGGTGTCCCATCCGGAGGTAAGGCCTTATACCTGCCCCTGACGGCCAAGGCCGAAGGCAAAGCAACCGTGACCTTAAAGGGCGCAGGCGATAAGGACAGCATCCTGACGATCGTGGTCACTGCCAACCCCAAAAAAACCCTCGCGCCCAAGGGGGCAATTGTGCTTGAACCAGAGGAGACCCGAACCATCAAGGTTCCCCTTTTCTCTGCATATACCAAAGAAAACACGCCGATCGAGGTGAGCAATAGCGACCCGGAAGTCGTATTAGTGTCCAAAACCACCGATGCGATCATTGTCGAAGCGGACAAGTCCGTAGAACTTTTTTCCTTTGTCAAAGTCGGCATGGAAGAAACTGTAGCGGCCGGGCAAGATGTGGCCAAGAAAGAGGATACCGACAAAAAGAAAAAGGGCGATGCTAAAAAGGAGGAAAAGTTCGGCATTCCCCTGCCGACCAGCGCCGATCTGGTCGATTATCTTGTCGGTAATAAACTGGATACCTACCTGTTACAAAAGCTGCTGCCGGTCGTCCCCCTACTTACCGAAAAGGATGTGGAGGAATACCGAAATAAGGTATTTGAAAAGTTACTACCGGGTTGTCCGGTCGACTTTGAGCAGGAACTGGTCTTCCTGGAGGATGATGAGAAGGACGGC
>DAOWNV010000307.1 GCA_030642405.1 Desulfosarcina sp. | reverse complement strand
GGGTCTGCTTATAACTTGCAACAGGGTTTAAAAACATCTCATCTTTCTGATCGATATTTATATTAAACCGATCAATGTCTTTTACTTTTCCTTGTACCAACTGTTTGACGGCGTTATGCAATAAAGAATTATCCTTGGAGCAAAATACTAGATTTGTTGCATTCATTAGACATCCATCCCTTTTCTCTTCAACGCAAGACTTTGTTCGAGGTAGACTTCCAGCTTGTGTTGAACACGGCCGTACAGGGTGTCCGGTGGGTATTTTCCATCGGCGTCGCACCTGCCGGCGGCAATGCCGGTAAGAATTTCAATCCCCTCTTCGATGGTGGATACTTGCCAAACAGTGAATTGCTTTTTTTCTACCGCGTCAACGACGCTTTTTTTCAGCATAAGGTTTTTTACATTGGAAGCCGGAATCATGACACCTTGATTGCCGGTCAGGCCTTTACTTCGGCAGACATCGAAAAACCCTTCAATTTTTTGGTTAACACCGCCGATTGCCTGAATCTTACCTTTCTGATTGACCGATCCAGTTACGGCGATACCCTGACGGATGGGCGCTTTCGAAAGACTGGAGAGAATGGTGTACAATTCGGTGGATGATGCGCTGTCTCCATCAACTCCGCTGTAGCTCTGCTCGAAGGTAAGACTGATGGAAAGGCTCAATGGATAGCGCTGGGCGAAGGTACGTCCGAGGTATCCGGAAAGGATCAGCACCCCTTTGTCATGGGTGTTTCCGGACATGTTGGATTCTCGTTCGATATTGACGATGCCTGGTTTTCCCATAAACGTCTCTGCGGTAATACGAGAAGGTCTGCCAAAGGCGATCTCGCCGATTTGGTATACAGCCAGGGCATTTACCTGGCCAACCGCTTTACCTGCCACATCAATCATGATGGTGTTTTCTATATAGTTTTCGTGAACCTTTTCTTCGTATAGGTTGCGACGGAAACGGTATTCCGTGAAAGCTTTGACCACATGGTCGGTCGTCACACGATCTGCTTTTTTCTTTTTCGCCCAGTAATCTGCTTCTCTAATCACGCTGGTGATGCTCCCAAACCGCAAGGATAGCTTGTTTTTTCTGTTGATCGCTTTCTCTCCATATTCGACAACAGCAGAGACACCTTCGGTTGTGAAGGGAAGGAGCTTTTCGTCCCGGCAAACACGGGAGATGAACCTTGCATAGAGTTGAATCGTTTCATCGGTACGGTCCACTTCATAATCGAAGTCTGCCTGTACCTTAAAAATTTTGTTGAATTTGGAATCGTAGTTTTGAAGAACCTGAAAGTGTTGAACACTGCCCAAAATGATTACTTTCACAGCCAGTTCGATGGGTTCAGGACGCAAAGAGGCTGTGCTCATCCCAATATCTGTAGCCATCTCTTCAATGCAAAGCATTTTATTTTGTAGAGCGCGTTTAAGGGATTCCCAGACCTGGGGGTTGGATATAATCGACTCGAGTTCCATGATGAGGAAACCGCCGTTGGCTTTCAGTAGGGAGCCGGCCTGTACCATGGAAAAATCGGTAAGTAGCGCCCCCATGAAGGCTTTTTTTTCGATCCGGCCGAAAACATTCTGATACGTAGGGTTGGGTTCGAACACCACCGGCGCTCCTTCCAGACCGGTGCGATCTTCCAGTACATTGACGGTATACCGGTTAAAAGAGAGTCCCACAGCCTCTGGTGACGCATCTTCGTCGTTTTTAGCTTCCTTTTTTCGGGTAAGAAATAGGCCGGCATTGTCCACAATATCTTCTTGCAATTCTTCAATGAACTGAAGGACCTCTTTTTGATTCGAATAGTTTTCCCGAAGTAGATCCAAACGGTTTTTTACGACGAAACGAGTCAATTCTTCTGCAACTTGCCGGATCTCTTTTTGTTGATTAAGGTTGAGACGGTTGACGGCTCGAAGTACGGTTTGAACCTCCTCTTGAAAGGTACGAATGTTTTCTTCGATTTTGTTCCGTTCTATATCGGTGAGGTTTTGAAAAGTCTCTTGTGTAAAAGGTTCATCACCGTTCATGGGAATGGTTTGATAACCGGAGGGTGTCTTTTCCACCTTGAGTTGCCTGACATCGGCCGATTGATCCAATTTCTCAAGCTGCTCCTTTTTCAGCTCGTCAAATCGTGTATTGATTTCCGTGACTTTTTTTCGAAAAGGGCCTGTTTCGAACTCCTTTGGCAGGCGAATTTTCAAATCGCTGATCAACCGTTTGAGACTTTTTGCCAAACGGACCCCATGACCGGGTGACATAGGTATGGCCCGGGGGTGATATTCGTTGGTAAAGTTGTTGACCATGCACCAGTCCGAAGGGGTGGGCAGTCCCATGGCTTTTTTGCGGACAATTTCCTGCACGATGGTGGTTTTCCCGGTTCCTTCAGGTCCGGTGACGAAAATGTTGTAGCCCGCGCTTTTCATTTCCAAACCAAAGGTTATGGCACGCACCGCTCGTTCCTGGCCGATCACCCCGTCCAACGGATCGATTTCAGCTGTGGTTTCAAAGTCGAAGATAGATGGATCGCAAATGCGGCGCAGATCGCTGATCGAAACTTCGTTATTTGATGGCATGCCGGCTCCTGGATCGTTGGTGAGGGTTTGTATTCACGAACCACAGATAAATGTTATCCCTGAGGGGCTGAATCTCAATCCTCTGTTTTTTCTTTCGTCTCTGTCACGGTAAGCTTCAACCTAAGGGACAATTCATCCAACTGTGCCTTGGTCGCATCCGACGGTGCGCTGGTGAGAAGGCAGGCGGCACGCTGAGTTTTAGGAAAGGCGATCACATCGCGGATGGAGGACTCGCCGCAAAGCAGCATTACTAACCGGTCGAAGCCGAAGGCGATTCCGCCGTGGGGTGGGGCACCGGATTCCAGGGCGTCCAACAAAAACCCGAATTTTTCCCGGTAATTGTCAGGTTTCAGACCCAAGGATGAAAAAACCCGTTGCTGAAGCTCCATGTCGTGGATACGGATGCTTCCTCCACCCACTTCGAACCCGTTGAGCACCAGATCGTAAGCCCTGGAACGAACCACGTCCGGCTCGGTTTCCAAAAGATCGTAATCATCCTCCAGCGGAGCGGTAAAAGGGTGGTGCAGGGCTTGATATCGTTTTTCTACGTCATCGTACTCAAACATGGGAAAGTGGGTGACCCATACGAAATTGAATTTCTTTTCATCTATCAACCCAAGCTTTTTTCCCAAATGGTTGCGCAGGTGTCCCAATGCCTCATTGGTCACCTTGGGCTGGTCGGCAACGAAGAAAATCAGGTCGCCGGGTTCCATGTCGATCCGTTCTG
>DAOWNV010000101.1 GCA_030642405.1 Desulfosarcina sp. | reverse complement strand
GCCCCTTTCAGCACAAGACCGGCACCGTTTGTTCATCAAAACCTTCAGTCTGCCTAATAAAGAGTTAAAACTATGCCTGATCTCATCGAAAAAGCCGCGAAACAAATATCAGAGGCAAAATCCGTTGTCGCTTTGACCGGAGCCGGTATTTCCGTAGAAAGTGGTATCCCACCTTTTCGGGGCAAGGGCGGTCTGTGGGAAAAAATAGACCCCATGTCGGTCGCGCACATCGATGCGCTCAAAAAAGATCCTGAGATGGTGTGGAGGGTCTTGATCAAAAGCATGAAACTGGTCCTGGATGAAGCCCGGCCCAATGCCGGACATATTGGTCTGGCTGAACTGGAGAAACTGGGCATTTTACAAACCGTCATAACTCAGAATGTGGACGGACTGCATCAAATGGCCGGAAACAGCGACGTCATCGAGTTTCATGGCACTTTCGCTTGGCAGCGCTGCATGGAGTGCAATCAAAGCATAGAGACCTCACAGGTAGACATGACCACCATCCCCCCGCAATGTGCCTGCGGCGGCATTCTCCGACCGGACGCCGTCTTTTTCGGTGAAATGATTCCAGCAGAAGAACTGATGCGCTCTCAAAAAGCCTCGGCCAACTGCGATATCATGATAGTCATCGGAACTTCCGCCATGGTGGAACCGGCCGCCAGCATGCCTTTTGTTGCGAAAAACAACAATGCCGTCATCATCGAAATCAATCCCGAACCGACACAGCTCACCACTCGAATCTCCGATCTTTCATTGATGGGCAGTGCCGGCAGCATCATGCCACGGTTGGTGAAAGCCGTCCAAAAACGGCTGGAACCACTTTGATCCCACTATACTCCTTATCCGTCTTTAATCTATAGAGTAAAACAAATTTAATAGTCCCATGACACCGAGACAAAACAATCGATGGGTGCAGCACGTCACCCTCACACCACCCTCTTTGGAAGACAACACCGCTGACGCAGACCGTCTGGCTAAAGCTCTTTCCGATGGGTTGGGAACCGATACCGTCCGTATCGATACAAGTTTATTAAAAGCGATCCCCTTTCAACTTCGTGAGTGGAATTATCAGGCAACCGGGGTTCTATTTAAAGAAAAGGATGGGTCAGGCGTACTTGTTCATCTGGCCTCACCCGATTCAGACAATCCATTGTACGGCCTGGCAATTGATCTGGGCACGACCCGGATCGTATTACGGATCATCGATCTGGTCACCGGAGAAAACCTCGGTGAATCCGTTTTCGATAATCCTCAAATAGCCATAAGCCCTGACATCCTGGCACGAATCCACCATGTGGAAAAGCCAGGTGGACTGGATGAGCTGAACCGATTGCTAATCGATGGAATCAACGACCAATTGCAGCATCTGTGCAGCCAATGCGATATCGCAGCAAAATGCATTTACCTGGCGGCCGTCGCCGGGAACACGGCCATGACCCACCTTTTGCTCGGCCTCACACCACGCTGGATGATCCGGGAACCATATATTCCAGTAGTGAACAGTCCTGACGTCGTCCGAACATCTGATTTGGGAATCGATATTCATCCCAACGCAAGAACATTGATTTTCCCAAACGTGGGAAGCTACTTTGGTGGTGACCTTATTGCAGGAATTCTATATTGCAACATGGATCAGCTTGAGGAAACCGCAATTCTTGTCGATGTCGGAACCAATGCAGAAGTGGTCGTAGGAAACCGCAATTGGATGATGGCCTGCGCCGGTGCTGCAGGCCCGGCATTGGAGGGCGGTGTTTCTAAAATGGGAACCATGGCGGGACCGGGTGTTATAGATCGCATCGGTTTAGACCAAGACTCTCTTACCATGGAAATTCACACCATCGGTGATCTCAAACCTCGGGGAATTTGTGGTTCCGGTGTAATCGACCTCGCTGCAGCCCTATTCCGGTCGTCAATGATCGATATTCGGGGAAAACTTGTGCCGGAACGATGTGGAGAGCGTTTTAAAATAAAAAATGGATTCGGGCAAATAACCATAGTGCCTGCCGACCAATCGGCCACCGGGGAAGAGCTTCACATTACCCAAGCGGATCTTGACAGCTTGATCCGATCCAAGGCAGCCATGTATACCATTCTTGAAACCATTACAGGAACTGTGGGCATGCAGCCGCAAGATCTGAAAACCTTCTTCATAGCCGGAACATTCGGCACATACATTGATCCGGAATCGGCCATCGCCATCGGTATGATCCCGGACTTGCCCCTTTCAAACTACAAAAGCCTCGGAAACAGTTCGCTTGGGGGTACGACGCGACTTTTGAAAGATCATACCTGCTTCGACCGAATCGGTGATATCCGTAATGGAATTACTTATATGGAACTCAACGTCAACCAGGATTTTATGAACCGTTTTTCAGCCGCTAAATTTCTACCACACACGGATCTTTCACGGTTCCCCTCAGTAAAGGTACCCGATAAGTAAATAAAACCTTGAAAGCTTTCGTTCATTATGATAGTCGGGTACCTGTTTTTTACACCTATCCGTATTACAAACCAACTCCAAAAAGGATCGATATCAAATGACGTCGAAGAGACAACTACTGTTTGCTTACGGTCTGGCATTCCACCTGTTGCTCGTCGGCATAATCTGCTATGCCGCATTCCCTGCTAAAGCTCCAGATGAACCGCTGAGAATCATGTACCAGACCAATGCTGGAAAAGTCCTTTTCGACCACAATACCCACACTTCCGCATCCGGATATGGGGCAAGCTGTTTTGATTGCCACCATCACCCTATTGATGACGACAGCGCATTGATAGCCTGTGGGGAGTGTCATCAAGAACCGTCTGAGGACGGTTCTCTACCGGAGAGCTGCCTCGACTGCCACGATGAAGCCGACATAGAAGGGTCGGAAATATTATCACGGCCGGACGCATTCCATTCCCAGTGCATCGAATGTCACGAGCAGTATGAAAAAGGGCCACAAGCTGGTTCGGACAACTGCTCTCAATGTCACGTGCTGTAAACGAGATGGAGACCCTTATTTACCGTCTCGGCGCTTTTTTCATCATTGGAGCCCAAATAAAAGGTTGAGTTATGCGAAAACGATCATTCTTCGGTCTATCCAAACCAAGCTTTCATTATGAACTGGCTACTGATATCGCAGCCACACCTGTAGCTATCCCGACACCTGAAACCGTCCAAATTTATATTAAACAGGAACTCACGCGGTCCTCCAAAATCCTGAAAACGGGTATGTCGGTAAAGACCGGCCAGCGATTGCAGCTTAACGAAGGCGACTCAATCGGTACTATCTCTTCCGTAACGGGAACGATTGTGTCCATCGAACCTTTTCTGGCCGATTATGGTCAGACATGGACCGCTATCACCATTGAAACGGAAAGCAGCGACATCATGGACACCGAATTCGCTGATTTTATCGAAACACCTTCGTTAGAGACTTTAAACCGCTTTTTCCCGACCTGTCCGGGCGAACCGGATTTTCAGCCTTTGATGGACGAACGCAACCCCGTAAAAACCATCGTCATATACGGGGGAAATGCTGACATTCTCATCGACACAGGTCTGCTTGTACTTAAAACCAAAGCAGATGCCGTCAACGAAGGGATCGAGGTACTGAGAAAAATCACAGGTATTGAAGAGGTCGTCATCGTAGTACCGGAAGAGAGCGTACAAAACTACTCAGGCCATCTGGATGCCCGTATTCAATCTGTTTCTTCTCAATATCCATACGCCCAACCTTTGATGGTTCTTTACAACTTGACAGGGCGACTTCCTGATGAAAATGGCGCCGCATCCCTGGGCACCTACTTTATCCGTGCTGAGGCCGTGGCATCAATCGGAGAGGCTTTTGTCACAGGCCGTCTTCCTGTAAATAAAACGATAACCGTCATTGATAAACAGGGAAACAAACATCTGGCATGTGCAAGGATCGGCACCCCGGTCGGGAAAATGCTTGACACTTTCGGCGTAGAAGTCAACGACCAGGACAAAATCATTTTTGGCGGCCCCATGACCGGAAACGCCATCTACAGCGAAGATTTGCCCATTGGCCCGGACACGGATGCCATCATGGTTCAGGACAAAGCAATAATTCCTTTGTACAGCGATTATCCTTGCATCAATTGCGGTGACTGCGTTCATATCTGCCCGGCCAATGTGCCGGTGAACCTGATAGTCCGTTTTCTTGCGGCCGGACAGTACACCGAGGGCGCCGATATGTATGATCTTTACTCATGCATAGAGTGTGGCCTGTGCAGTTATGTCTGCTCATCGCGTATTCCCATTTATCAATATATCAAATTGGCTAAGTATGAATTAGGTCGGATCACATCTGCGGAGGAGATGAATGAACAGTAAGAAAACGCTAATTGTATCCCATGCACCGTTTTGGCATGACGGTAGCGGGATTCCCGAGCGAAGTTACCACACCATCATCGCCGCCCTTCCCGCTGCACTTGTGGGAATTGCCTATTACGGCGTGCCCGCGCTTGGCGTCATCTGCCTGGCTGTTTCTTCGGCGATTCTCTGGGAATTGCTGTTCAATTACGCCGGCAAAAGGCCCATTACCGTTGGTGACGGCAATGCCGCAATGACCGGTTTTCTGTTGGCAATGTTGCTTCCAGCATCGGCGCCATGGTGGCTGGTCCTATTAGGTACCTTTCTGGCCATTGTGATCGGTATGCAGATTTTTGGTGGAATAGGCGCCAATCCATTCTGTCCAGTTGCCCTTGCCGTCGCGATCTTGATGGTGTCCTATACAACCCACCTCGACTTCGATGCCGGACTGGTCAACTTCTCACTTGATTTTCCTTCCCCAACAGATCCTATGGCTGCCCTGAAGGCATTTGGTCCTGCGGCGATCGAGAATTTTCGCCCCATGGATCTACTCATGGGTCTGCATGTAGGGGGGCTGGGAAGCGGTTGTGGGTTGGCAATCATAATCGGTGGTGTTTACTTGATCCTAAGGGGATTCATCCGTTGGGAAATCAGCATCTCTTTTATTGCCGGCATATTTGTGACCGCTATGCTCTTTAACATGGCAGATCCGGCTCGTTACGCCTCGCCTATATTTCATCTTTTGGCAGGATATACCCTGATCGGGGCCTTTTTTCTGGCAACTGAATCCTCGTCCTCTCCGGTAAACGTCATTCCTATGATAGTTTATGGAGTCATGGGTGGGATCATGACCGTCCTGATCCGTAACATAGGTGTCTGGGTAGATGGCGTGATTTTCGCAATACTTCTGATCAATCTGATAAATCCGCTGGTCGACAAGATCAGACCCAAGGCGATTGGAAAGGTAGCGTAACATGGGTGAAATGATCAAAATGGTTGTGGTTTTGACCGTCCTGAGCGTTGTTTCGGGCGGTAGTCTTTCCTGGATAAAAGAGTTTGCCGGACCGAAGATCGAAAACCAAGTGATGAATCTTGTGAAAGGACCTGCTATTCGAAGCATGCTCAGTGAAGCCGACAACGACCCTGTAGAAGACCGCTTTAAAATCAAAGATGGTGATATAGAGCGTGATATTTTTGTAGGCGTTTTTGACGGAGTCGCGAATACGGTCGTCATGGAATCAACAGCTAGTGGTTTCGCAGATAAAATCGGAATGGTAGTTGCCATCAATATGGCTGATGAGACCTTGCGCGGTGTTGCCGTCACGACTCACAAAGAAACACCCGGACTCGGCGCCATGGCAAAGAACGATCCCAACTTCGCCGCACAGTTCAATGGAAAAAGCATTACAGCGCCTTTTGCAGTTACCAATGATGGAGGCAAAATCAGTGCTCTCAGCGGTGCAACTATCACATCCCGCGCCGTTTGTACCGCCGTCAATAACGCTGTATCGAGTTATAATCAACTGAAACCACAGTTGGATGAACAAATCAAAGCCATGGGCAAATAAAGGAGTTCACCGCAATGGCCAAATCTATCGCTTCTGAATTTACCAAAGGCCTCTGGGAGGAAGTCCCCCCTTTTAGGCTTGTTCTCGGTCTCTGCCCGGTACTGGGTGTAACCACTTCCATGAAAAATGGGATCGGGATGGGTCTGGCAACCACTTTTGTCCTCCTGTGCTCCAATATCCTGGTCAGCATGTTGAGGAACGTGATTCCAGCAAAAGTTCGTATTGCCTGCTTTATTATTATCATCGCGACTTTTGTTATCGTCGTCGAACAGATGATGGCAGCCTTCGCTTATACCTTATTTATGGACTTGGGCGTGTTTATCCCCCTGATCGTAGTTAACTGTATCGTACTCGGTCGGGCAGAGGCATTTGCTTCGAAAAACGGGATTCTCAAATCCACCGCTGACGGACTGGGTGTCGGTCTTGGTTTTACCTGGGCGTTGGGGTTGTTGGGAGCTGTCCGTGAACTGATCGGAACCGGATCCCTAAAAGGGGATGTTTTCGGTCTTATAAACTGGAATTTTCAAAATATTTTCGGTAGCTCTTTCGAACCCTTCGGCTTTGCCGTGCAGGCTCCAGGCGCATTTGTTATCCTGGGGTTGTTACTCTGTGCGATGAATCTGATCCCAAGTAAATAGCGGCAGGAGTAAGCGACCATGGACTATATCGAACTAATCATCGCATGTATTTTCGTAAACAACATTCTTCTCGCCCAATTTTTGGGGAACTGTCCTTTTCTCGGAACCTCCAAAAAGATGGAAACAGCTGTAGGTATGTCGATGGCCGTAATTTTCGTTCTTGTCTTGGCCGGAGTCATCACATGGTTGATTTTCAATTATCTTCTCTTTCCTTATAAATTGGTGTACTTGAGAACCATCGCCTTTATCCTGGTGATTGCGTCCCTGGTGCAATTCGTGGAGATGTTCCTTAAAAAAAGTATTCCCGGTCTGTACGCCGGATTGGGTATCTTTTTGCCCTTGATCACTACCAATTGTGCTGTCTTCGGTGTTTGTGTTCTCAACATCGACAAAGAATTTACTTTTATGCAAGCTTTGGTGGCCTCTTTCGGGTACGCTGCCGGATTCGGTCTGGCTCTTATCATTTTTGCCGGTCTGCGGGAACGTGTATTGTTGGCTCGGGTCCCAAAACCCCTGCAGGACACCTCTATCGCACTGATCACCGCTGGTGTAATTTCCCTGAGCTTTTATGCCTTCCGGGGAATGGTATAGACCCTAACCACCTCACTTGGCCCTTTAACGGGAGAAACCAGAACATTGCTTGTCTAAAAACCGTTTGGGGCTATTGGGTTCCAAACGGTTTTTTATCATCGATACCGATTGAAGGAGGATTTCGTGACCATCGCAATTCTTGTTATGCTTGGCATTGGCGCAACCTGTGGCATTATCCTCAGCGTTGCCTCCAAAGTCTTTTATGTGTATGAGGATCCACGCATTGCCGAAGTGGAATATTTTCTTGCCGGCGCTAATTGTGGTGGATGCGGCTATGCCGGTTGTGGCGCTGCTGCCGTATCGATCGTTGAAGGCATGGCCGGTCCTGGTATTTGCGTTGCGGCCGATTCGGAGGCAGCCGCAAACATCGCCAACGTTATGGGTGTGGATCCAGGAACCGCTGAACCTATCAAGTCTCTCAATTCCTGCAGCGGTGGTGACCGTGCCGCTGACAAATTTATTTACAATGGCGCCATGACCTGCGCAGCCATGTCTACCTTTTACGGCGGCCAAAAGGTTTGCTCCATCGGTTGTATGGGAATGGGCGACTGCGTAAAAGTCTGTCTGTTCGACGCTATATACATTGGTCCCCATGGCTTTCCCGTCATCGACGAATTCAAGTGTGTGGGCTGCGGCGCCTGTGAAACGGCATGCCCTAAAGGCCTGCTCTCCGTTAAAACCATGTCCCAACGCCTTTTGGTTTTCAACCAGGAAGATCAGGCACTTGCTCCCTGTCAGCAGACTTGCCCGGCTGAAATCGATATTCCCAAATATATCCGGTTAATTAAAGCAGGCGATTATGAAGGCGCGGTCAATACAATACGTGAACGCAACCCGCTTTTGCTCTCTTGCGGTCGTGTGTGCCCTCACCCTTGTGAAGATTACTGCCGTCGTGGTCTTGAAGAGGATCCCGTATCCATCAACCAGCTCAAACGTTTTGTCGCTGATTACGAGATGAACAGCGGCACACGGTTTCCCATCTCCTGTGCTCCTTCTACCGACAAGCGCGTAGCCATTATCGGTGGCGGTCCGGCAGGTGTTAGTTGCGCCTATTTTTTGCGGAGACTGGGCCATCATCCAACCATCTACGAAGCCATGTCTAAACTTGGTGGAATTACGCGCTATGGAATTCCCGAGTACCGTTTGCCGGACGAAGTCCTTGATTGGGAAATCGAAGGTATTTTGAACTTGGGGATCGACGTTCATTATAACACCCGACTGGGAGATGATTTCACCATTCAATCTATCAGGGATGAAGGCTATGATGCCATCTTCATGGGTGTCGGAGCATGGAAAGATTATACCTTGGGCATCAATGGCGAGGATCTTAATGGTGTAACCCAGGGTATCAAGTTTCTCTCTTTGGTTGCTGATTCACCAGACAAAAAAGTGCCCATCGGCAAGCGAGCTGCAGTAGTCGGCGGCGGAAACTCTGCCGTTGACTGCGTCCGAACCCTGCTACGGTTAGGTTGTGAAGAAGTCTGGATCGTTTACCGTCGAACCCGAAAAGAGATGCCTGCGAACGAAGTGGAAATCGTCGCTTCGGAACACGAAGGTATAAAATTCCAATTCCTCGCCGCTCCTACACGTGTTATTGACGACGGAGAGGGAAACGT
>DAOWNV010000107.1 GCA_030642405.1 Desulfosarcina sp. | reverse complement strand
GGGTGTTATGCTTTCACCGATCTGCGCGCTGGCCGGCGGTGTTCATGGGATTTTCGCTGCCCTCCCCGCTCAGAAAGTTGAAAATGCGCAAATCATGCTTGAGGCCGCTACAGATAAACTCAGCCAGATGGATCTTCGCGACGTATTTCTCAACAGAATGGTCGCCCTGGGCAATGACCGGACGACGCTGAAATTTGTTGTTCGGCATGATGGGAACCCGACATCTGCTGCTCTGTGCGTTGCAGAACACCGGGAGCCATTCGTAGAACCCATCGATACACATCTGGTGGTAAGCATTGAAAAGTCCGGGCTGCGTGGCATGTACAGCATTGATCCACCCATGGATGTATTTTTACAGATCCGGGTGCAGCTTATCCGCGTGAGGGATAATTGGGTTCTGCTGGATGAAAGGTTCACCTGCGCCAGCGATGAGGAAAGAATGTTTTTGGACTGGGCAGCGGATGGCGGGGTTCACTTGGTCGAAGAGCTTGAGTCCTGTGTTCCGGAGTTGGCGGAAAAGATCGTGGATGATTTTTTCCTGGTTTACCCGATGAACCCGAATTAAGGAACTCGGCATGCAGATGCATTCGACATGGCGAATCCGGCCAATCAGTTGTATTTTAGTCTGTCTATGCTTGGCCGGATTGACGGGCTGCGGCAAACCAGGTGTTGTCGGACTGCATCCGGAATATCCGCCGGTAGTGAGAAAAAGCTTCACTCTACACGCCGATTTTGTTACCGTGGACACCCTCATTCCGATATTTCGCTGGCAGCCCCTGGAAATGACGCGTGCGGATCAATCCACGGAAAAAGACAACGGTCGCATTGAAAATATCACCTATGAAATACGGATCTGGAGAACGGTTCCCACCGAATCATGCAAGCTCGTCTACATGCGCAGTAATTTGACATCACCGGTGCACCGGCTGGAAACACCTTTGAAACCGGGAACTCGATATCTGTGGAGTATCCGGGCCCACTTCGAGATCAATGGCCGCAGCCGGTTAACGGAGTGGACCATGGCCGGTTATATGCTTCGTAACGAATCGGTTCCAAACGATTCCTGTTTGCGGTTCCAGACCGCACCGTCGCAATAGAAACATGTGCCGAACGTTATTTTATGATCAGCTTTTTGGAATCATTACAGTTTTGCCGGACAGTTCGCAGCGTAGGAAATCGAAAAGATCTTGACAAAAAAAGTCATTACGGTATCCTTTTGAGCGAAAAAACCAGGTGCTTGTAATAGGCTGAAAAAGGGAATCCCGTGGGAATCGGGAACGGGCCCGCCGCTGTAATCGGGGACGAAAGCCGCACCATCGCCACTGACTTTGAAAGCAGGTTGGGAAGGCGCGGCCGATAGGAAGAACCGTAAGTCAGAAGACCTGCCTGGGCAAGATGTGCCGTGTACACGTGGACCGTGTCCGGCTCTATTGAAGATCACTGAGGATACAAAGGGACATCCCCGGATGGAAGGTTTATCGGTCCGGGGATTTTTATTTTTATATAGGGTTCAAAGTCATGTTTGCAGGTAGTGCCATAGGTTATTCCTGTCCTTTAACAATCGATTTTTTTCTACCAGGTTTGTGGAAAGGCTGTTTCCTTTTTTTTGTCAGGTGTTGTGGATGAAAAGCAGAATTGCGTGGAGCATTGGTATAGTTGTCCTGTTTTTTTCGGTAACTGGTGTTTACGCAGAGCAGGAAAAGAAGAAACAGCCAATCCTGCTGGACGTAGTTGTCGTTACGGCTAAAAAGATCGACCAGCCCATGAGAACCGGAGATGTAGACAAAGAGATCACACCGGTAATGACGACCACCATAGAAAGAGAGGATTTTGAAGGCAAAACCGAAAATATTGCGGAAATCATAGAAAAGGAGGTTGGCGTACAGGTTCGACAATCAGGGGGGCTGGGTTCTTTCTCAACGGTCTCTTTACGTGGTGCCTCCAGCAATCAGGTGCTGATTTTCATGGACGGTATTTTGCTCAACGATACTTCCGGTGGTGGGGTAGATCTTAGCACCATTTCCCTTTCCGATGTTGCTGCCATCGATATCTACCGGGGGGCCACGCCCATAAATTTCGGTTATTCGGGGATCGGCGGAGCGGTCAATATTAGAACCCTGCGTGTTGAAAAGGGATTGAATGCAAGTGCTTCCGGTGGGTATGGGTCGTTTAACAGCCAGAAGTTGAACGGCTTCATCAATCACAAACTGAACCGATTCGATTATCTCCTCTCTGCGGATTATCTCGCTTCGGACAATGATTTTGAAATCCTCAACGACAATGGGACCCAATGGAATCCCGATGATGATCGCTATGAAAATCGCAACAACGCCCAGGTTGAGCAGATCAATGTACTAGCCAAGGGGGGATACGATGCTTCGGACACCTTGCGACTGGACCTGATGAATCAATTCTTCATCAAGGACCAAGGAATCCCCAGTTGGAACAACAGCCCGTTGACGAAATCTACGTTGGACACCATCCGAAATATTGCAACGGCCAAGGCGACCGCCGACGACCTCACCTCCGCTCATCTTGACACCAGCGCCCAGTTTTCATACACTTGGAAAGAAGAAGAATACGATGACAGGGGGGGGCACATTGGCTTGGCGAAACAGCATTCCACATACACCACCGGCCGTTTAAATGCCGATCTGTTTGCCGAGTGGATGGGGGATTGGCAAGACTTGATCGGAACGGTAAATTACCTTCACGAGACCTATGAAAGCGATGATCATCTGGGAAAAAGCAATCCAGGGGACAGCCGAAGGGACTCTATCTCTTTGGGGTTGCAGGACAGCTTTTTTTTCTTCGACGAAACCCTGATCGTTACCCCTGCTGCTCGTTATACCTGGCTTGAGGATAAGCTCGGCGCTGATACCAGTATCTGGGGAACGACCCTTGAAGAACAGAGCCGTAGCGACAATTACCTTACCCCGCAAATCGGTGTGGTTTACGGCCCGCTATCGTGGTTGAAATTAAAATCCAATCTGGCCCAGTATGTCCGCCAACCCTCTTTCTTTGAACTCTTCGGTGATCGTGGCCTTTTTGTCGGCAACCCGAATTTGAAGGAAGAGACAGGTGTTAACTTTGACATCGGCGCCCAGGGTCAATGGATGCTCCCTGTGGATTGGCTACAGCGGCTCACACTCAGTGCTGCTTATTTTCGAAGCGATGTTGAGGATTTGATTACGAGGGTCTACGATGCGCGGGGGATCGGGAAATCCGTCAATGTACCGGGTGCCTTGATTCAGGGGATCGAGGCCAGTGCTGTTGCCGAGTTTTTCGATTACTTCCGGGCCGTAGTGAATTACACCTCCCAGGACCCAAAAAACGAGAGCGACGTCAAAGCTTTTAAGGAAAAGCAACTCCCCGGCCGATTAGAAAATTCCCTTCTCGGCAGACTCGAGGCAAGGCATTCAGGCTTTACCCTGTTTGGTGAGTATGTCCTTGAAACCGGCATGTACTATGATACTGCCAACCTGTTGCCGGCAGCAGATAAAAAAGAGCTCAATGTCGGTATTGCCTGGGCTCAAGGGCCATGGATGCTGAAATTGGAGGGTAAAAACCTGAACGATGCACTGTATGAGGATTTCAACGGGTTCCCCTTACCCGGAAGATCGTTTTATGCGTCCTTAAAATATACATTTTCAAAAAAACCTAACACAAAAAAGGAGTGAAGCATGCAACACAAAACGGAAAAGATTAGAAAAATGTTCATTTGGGTCGGTCTACTCTCCGTAATCATTATCGGATCACTGCCCGCGTCGGCATTTTCGGAAGTCAAAGAGCAGGCGATTATCGCTACTGCCGCAGCCGATTACAGCAGCGGTGCTCATTGCGTTGCTGATGTTGATCCGGTAGGTGGCCCGCGTGCCATTAAGACAGACCTGTTGCCGACCATTTCAGACATCATGGTTGCGGCCTATGAAAACTACTTTTACCGCCTCGAACGGTATCAAGCCAACAATATTGCCAAATTTGACGTTGCGGCTCCGGAAACGCCCATTTATCAATATTCCGTGCTGGGCGACGAAGAGAACGCAAATCCCCATGCACTGATATTTCTCAACGCTGAAAAAGCCTACCTGACCCGATACGGAAGCACGAAAGCCTGGATCATCAATCCGTCCGCCAAATCGGAAGCGGAGTTCAAAATCGGTGAACTGGATCTCAGTTCCTATGCCGATTCGGACGGCATCCCCGAAATGGATAACGGTGTCATCGTAAATGGCGTGTTATATATCACTTTGCAGCGGCTGGATCGGGATAATAGCTATGTACCTTCCAACACTGCTTATGTCGCCCTGTTCGATACGGCCACCGATACGGAAATCGATGCCGGGGTGACCAATGAAGATAATGTCCTGGGAATTCCGTTGCCGGTAACCAATCCCGGTGCGATTCAATATCTGGCTGCCGACAGCACCATTTATGTTCAGGGTGTGGGTGACTATGGGAGCTCATGGAGCGGCCGTGATCCTGAGTACTCCGGCGGAATTGTAACCATCAATCCTTCCACTTACGAAACAGCTCTTCTCGTGGATGATGGAGACGATGCAGACCATCCTTACGGGAATATTTCGGGCATGGCTATCGTTTCGGCCGATAAAGGTTACTTTATCGGTTATTCGGGCTGGGGAGATAATACCCTCTACGGTTTTTCTCCAACTACGGGTGAAGTATCCGGTGTTGTTTCCGACTATCTGACCGGAAAGAGTATTGCCGGCATGCAGTCCGGGGCTTATTCAGATAAAAACAACATGCTCTGGGTTTGCAACCAGACCGATGCCGAGGTTGTTGTTCTGAAAACCGCTGATGATACCATCGATGAAAAGGTCTCCACAAATCTTAATCCCATTATGGTTGTGTTTACCAGCATGGACGATGATGATGACGGTGATGACGGTGATGGTGATGGCGGAGGTGACGATGATGATGATAGCACCTGCTTCATCGATACGGTTTTTGCAGGACTTTTTGATTAATATTATTCAACTCAGCCAGAGGTAATCTTCTTACACAACAAGGTTGAACAAAACCGCCGGGAAGTGTTATGCGATTTCTTATTCGAATACTCTCAATTTTTGTTACCCTCTTTCTCATTTTTCCCTTCCCGGCGGTTGCTAAGTATCCAATAGAATTTCAGGATGCAGCCGGTCGCACAATTTTTATTGACCAGCCTTTTCAAAAAGTAGTGTCCATAGTACCGGCTGTAACTGAAATTCTCTTTCGTATCGGTGCCGGAGATGATGTTGCCGGGGTCACTTATCACGACAAGTATCCGCCGCAAGCTGCTACCAAGCCGACGGTTGGCGGCTTCTTTTTGCCCTCCATTGCTATGATTGATGCATTGGCACCCGATGCCCTTTTTGTTTCCGAATTTCATGAAACCATCATTACGACCTATACAAAAAAAGACCGTGCCCATGTGATTCAACTGCCACTAAATACCCTGGCAGACCTGTATGCTTCCATTGCACTGCTTGGAAAAATTTTTCAGCGAGAGCAAGCTGCAAAAGCATTAATGAACGAGATCAAAGTTGATCTTGAGCAAACGAATAAAAAAATCAATACGGTTCCGGCGGCAGACAGAAAACGTGTTATGCGGCTCATGGGTCGCAATCGCGTCATGACGCCGGGAGACGACTCCTTTCAAAATGAAATGATCCGGCTGGCAGGCGGCATTGCCCCGAAGCTTGGGAAAACCGGTGCGATCGTACCAATGACCCTTGAGGAGTGGAAAGCCTTCAATCCGGAAGTCATTTATGGTTGTGGCCAGGATCGGCAATCCGCTGAAAAGATATTGGACAAACCCGGCTGGAGGGATGTGGATGCCGTAAAAAACAGCAAAATCTTCTATTTTCCCTGTGAGCTTACCTGTCGGTTGTCCACTCGCACCGGGTATTTCGTCAGTTGTTTAGCGGCAACTATTTACGGGGCTGAGTTTGCCACACTACCTCGCCTGCAACCGGATCGCAAAATTGGATCGAAGCCGGTATCTTTGGCACTGGATTATGTAGGTAACGCAGAAGTGGTGGAGAGCCGTGTAAACGACTACACTCATAAAACCCTGTTGATCCATTTGAACACACCGATGTCCGTGAATTCTACCCTGGAGGGATACCGGGAGCAGATCCGCGTTGTGGGCAACAGCTATTCTCCCCCTCAGGTGTGGGGACTGTACCATCGCATCGGTCTGGAAGAGTCGCGCAGGCAACTGATGCAATCCATCGACATAGACGGAAACGACACCAGTTTGCTGTTTACCGGTGCGAACATGGATAATCTATCCGTGCAGAAACAGCAGTTCAAAGAGATGGTTGTCTACGCCCTGGTGACGGCCGGTGTGCGGTCCAATGCCGTACGCATGGCCGAGGACATCGGTCGTTTTTACGAGCCCGGTACCATCAATATGATCATTTTGTCCAACATGCAGCTTACCCCGCGAGCTATGAACCGGGCAATCATCTCGGCCACCGAAGCCAAATCGGCCGCCCTTCAGGATATGGATATTCGCAGTGCCTATACGGCAATGGCCAACCCGGCTACGGGGACGGGAACCGACAACATTATCGTTGTCGAAGGCACCGGAACACGTATCGACAATACCGGCGGTCATTCCAAAATGGGTGAACTCATCGCCAAAGCGGTTTATGCCGGTGTCAAGGATGCGGTGTACAGGCAGAATGGTATAATTCAGCAACGATCCATTTTTCACCGCCTCGAAGAGCGTAAGATCAGCTTTTTCGGCCTGGTCGGTGATTGTTCCTGCGGTATCCAGGGATCTGATCTTACCCGGGAGATGGGGCAGTTGCTGCTTGAGCCTGCAACCGCAGGTTTCGTTGAAGCGGCTCTTGCCATCAGCGATCAATATGAACGCGGATTGATTACGGATATCAGCTATTTCGAGGTCTGGTGCGATCAGATATCCACCCGTATTGCCGGAAAACCCATCTCGGGAAAACAGGTTTTTGACTTCTCAAAGCCGATGCCTCACGTGTTGAAGATTGCCTTCGAGGCATTGCTGAACGGTATTTCCGCCAGGATCCAAACTGGTGAAAAAATACAATGAGAAATCGGTTGGCGCTAAAATTCATCTGCGGCTGTGGTCGTACCCACCTTCTGTGATTTTCAGAACTTCAATCTCCTATACCATATAGTTTCAATTGTATTAATATTGCAATGCTTCACCGGCATTGCCAAATCATATCACCGCTGTTAAAGTGTGGATCAAAAAGTGATGGGGGGACGGTCTTTGCAAGGAAAAAATATGCCGGAAGATGAATCGAAGCATAATGCTGAGATTCTCGAAAAAATAAGGGTATTGACCTGTTTGTACTTGATTGCACAAAAGGCCGTTGACGACAGTGATTCTTTCGACGTCAAACTCAGGGATATTGTCGACCTGATCCCACAGGCGTTTGAGTCTCCTGAAAAAATAGTGGCATCTATCCATATTGATGGAAAAAACTATCATACAAAAGGGTTTGATCTATCGCTGCAACGTTCCATCAAAGACATTATCGTAAATGGAGAAGTGAGGGGATCCGTTGAAATCGGTCGTATACGAAACGATGCGCAGGCAAAAGAGGCGCAAAACTCTTTTTCATTAGAAGAAACCAGGCTGATGGATTCGGCTTCACGTAAAATTGCCTATCTGATAGAGCGTCGAGAGGCCAAAGAGAAAAAGGAACTCCTGGAAGAACAGCTCCTGCATGCGGATCGATTGGCAACCATAGGGCAATTGGCAGCGGGTATGGCCCATGAGTTGAACAACCCTCTTGGTGACATTCTCGGGTTTGCCCAACTTGCGTCAAATTCTCCCGATCTTCCCGAAGCCGTTTATCAAGATCTGGAAAAAATCGTAAAGTCGGCACTGTATGCCAGAGAAGTGATAAAAAAGGTACTGCTTTTCAGCAGGCAGACAAGTGTGTCACAAGCAGAGATCAACCTGAATCAACTGATCGAAAACTGGATGGATTTTTTCGAGTTCCGCTGCGCGCAAAATAACATTGAAATCGTTTTGAAGATGGATGCAAAGTTGCCTGCGGTAAACGGTGATCCGGCGCAACTTAACCAGGTCCTTGTCAATCTGGTGGTCAATGCCATCCATGCCATGCCGGACGGTGGTGTTTTAACCATGACAACCGGCGTCAAACGGGACCTGGTTTCCATGAAAGTTGAAGATACGGGTACTGGAATTCAAGAAGAGATTAAAAACAAAATTTTTCTCCCGTTTTTTACAACAAAAGACGTAGATCAAGGAACGGGTTTGGGACTTTCCGTAGTGTATGGAATTATCAACGAGCATGGCGGTGTGGTAAATGTTGACAGCCGGGTGGGCGAGGGGTCGACGT
>DAOWNV010000129.1 GCA_030642405.1 Desulfosarcina sp. | reverse complement strand
GGTTTCTTGGTAGATCAATAGTATATGGTCGCTCATTCGATTACAGACGTAAAAGTATTCACGAATCACCCCGATCAGCGGATTTTCCCCTTTGTTTACCCTTTTTAAGGCTTCATCCACACCTTGACGAATCTCTGCATGAATGGCGTAACATACCAAATAGAGCACGTCTTCCTTGGACGCAATATACTCATACAAGGAACCGATAGAAATTTTTGCTTCGCGGGCAATCTGCCGCGTAGTTGTTTTGTGGAAACCGTTTTCGATGAAAAGGTTCACCGCAGCATCCACAATCTGGCGCCTTCGTTGTTTCACCAAGGCCTGGTTTTTTACCTGAGTAGGGATACCCTTGGTTTCGGGAATTTTTAGTTTCATGATCAACCGCCTGAAAACATATGTAATATCACCAATATTGGGCAAGAATTACTGAGCGAGCGCTCAGTCAGTGATCTGTATCTATAACTTGTCGAACTTTTTTGTCAATAAAAAGTTGTCCTGATTTTTATCATCCCCAAGCCTTAGCAACCAGGACAGGTTTGAAAAAGCTTGACAGCACTTATCTGAACCTGTATTCATCCAACGTCAATCATTGTTGAAAGGAATGGACACAAATGCTTCGCTTCTATACCGGTAGATTTTTTTGCTTTTATTATTTTTTTAGCAGAGGTCTGCCCTTCGCGCGCTGAATGTCCTGAGAAACCAAATAGACAAAACAAGCCGTGGGCGGACCTAAACCCCACGGCTTCTTCATATCCGGGCCGTGGAGAAACTCTCCCCGGCCCTTTGTTTTAGTAAAGCCTTAGGATTGTGAATTTTATTAATTACCCGATCCTTACCTTCAATAAAAGAGTGGAATCATGATGGAAGAAGACGATAGATTACCTGCTTGTACGACGGCAACAGATATCTGTGAAATCCGGGATCAGATCGACAATATCGATGACACCATCCTGGAACTGATCAACCGGCGGCTGAACCTGGCCAAACGAATCGGAGAGCTGAAAAAGGACATCGGCAATCAGGTCGTGGACAGCACCCGGGAAAGCGAAATCCTCAGACGGCTGACATCGTTGAACAAAGGCCCCTTAAACCCCAATGTCCTGCAACACATTTTTATTGATATTATCGCTGCTGCCAGGTCCATACAGGCATCCCAGCGTGTGGCTTATCTTGGACCCGAGGCCACCTTTACCCATTTGGCAGCCACGAGCCACTTTGGCTACTCCGTTACCTACGTCGCACAACCCAGTATCCGTGAAATATTCAGCGAGGTAGAAAAGGGTGCCTGCAACTACGGAGTTGTGCCGGTGGAAAACTCAGTAGAAGGATCGGTGCGCCACACCCTGGATCTCTTTTTTGAATCGGACCTGAGTATCTGCGCGGAACGATATCAATCGGTCTCCTACGACCTGCTGGCCCAAGAGATAAACCTGAGCGCGGTCCAAACGGTGTTTGCTCACTCTCAGGCCCTGAATCAATGCAGAAACTGGCTCAATCAATACCTCCCAGAAACACAATTGAGCGAGTGTAGTTCCAGTGCTTTTGCCGTGAACCGGGCGAAAAAATACAAAGGCGTGGCAGCCATTGCCGGTGGTGGTGCTGCGGCCCTTTTCGGTCTTGAAGCTGCGGCCTCGAAAATCGAGGATTTTTCTCGGCCACCCACACGTTTTCTTGTCATCGGAAAAGAAAAGGTCCGACCATCGGGCAGAGACAAAACATCGCTGATGTTCGCCCTGGCTCACATCCCAGGCGCCCTGGCCAACGCTTTGGACCCGATTACCGACGCAGGAATCAACCTGGTAAAAATCGAGTCCAGACCCACGCGACACGAGAGCTGGAGCCATTTCTTTTTCGTCGATCTGGAAGGCCATCAGGAGGATGACAACATCCGGAAAGCCATAGAACAAATTCAGCCCCATGCTTTGTATCTGAAAAACCTTGGATCCTATCCTCTGGTTGGCGTAGGAGTATAAACCATGATCGAAATCAAACCTCATCGTATCGGCCGTTGTCGGATTCAGGTACCGGGGTCTAAAAGTTACACGCACCGGATCCTCATCGCTTCAGCCCTTTCCGATGGAAACTGCACGGTTCGCCGACCCCTTCGCAGCCAGGATACCCTTTTGACTCTTTCCGCCTTGGAAAAAATGGGCGTCGGCGTCCGGGATCAGGGTCAAACCATTGAGGTTGAGGGGCTTTGCGGCAGGCTCAAACCCTGCAAGGAGCCGATCTATCTGGCTAATTCGGGTACTTCCATGCGCCTTCTCACCGGTGTGGCCACTTTAGGGGAAGGAACCTATACCCTTACCGGTACCCCACGCATGTACCATCGCCCCATCGGTCACTTGCTGGAAGCGCTGAATGAACTGAACATCGAAGCCCATTCGGTGGACAAAAACGATTGTCCTCCCGTTAAAGTTCCGGGTGGTCAGGCGTCCGGAGGATCGGTTGCCATCAACTGCAGCGTGAGCAGCCAGTTTCTCTCTTCATTGCTGCTAATGGCCCCTTGCACGGAAAAAGGGCTGTCTATCACTGTCTCCCATGGCCCGGTGTCGAGGCCTTACATCGACATGACCGTGGATATCCTGCGACGGTTTGGTATTCGCGTGCATCGGGAAGGATATACCCGATTTGACGTGGATGGCGGACAGACCTACCGGTCAGGAGACTACACAGTTGAACCCGATGCTTCCCAGGCCGGTTATTTCTGGGGGGCGGCTGCCATTACCGGCGGAAGCGTCATAGTCGACGGCGTATCGGAGAAATATAGCCAGGGAGACGTTGGACTTGCCCGTGTATTCGAACAAATGGGTTGCCGGGTGGATTACGGACTCGATGGAATCACGGTGACCGGTGGCGACCTTCAGGCAGTTTCCGTCGACATGGCGGACATGCCTGACATGGTCCCGACGTTGGCGGTAGTGGCAGCCTTTGCCAATGGCACCACGGTGATCGAAAATGTTGCCCACCTCAAGGCCAAAGAGAGCGATCGGCTGGCCTCCACTTGTGCTGAACTAAAGAAAATGGGAATTGCCGCCATTGCCGAAAACGATCGGTTGTTGGTAACAGGCGGCACTCCCCATGGTGCACAAATCGAAACCTACGATGATCACCG
Organism: Desulfosarcina sp.; assembly: GCA_030642405.1. Taxonomy (GTDB): domain Bacteria; phylum Desulfobacterota; class Desulfobacteria; order Desulfobacterales; family Desulfosarcinaceae; genus Desulfosarcina. The sequence continues at coordinate 4,557 of DAOWNV010000129.1, read as the reverse complement.
TATCGCCATGAGCTTTGCCATGGCCGGTCTGGTAACACCCGTGGTAAAAATTCTCGAACCGCATTGCGTAGAGAAATCCTTCCCGAATTTTTGGGAGGTTTGGAAAGAGCTGTACAGTACAAACCTTGAACCCGACACTACAAACCAGGAACCATAAGCCATGTCATCCACATTCGGAACCTTGTTGAAAGTCTCCACCTTCGGTGAATCCCACTGCAAGGGTGTGGGCGCCATTTTAGACGGTTGCCCCCCCGGTATGAAGCTAAGCGAAGCGGATATTCAACCCCAATTGGATCGGCGAAAGCCGGGTCAAAGCAAGTTGACCACCGACCGCAAAGAATCCGACCAGGTCACCATTTTTTCGGGTGTTGAAAAGGGTGTTACCCTGGGAACCCCCATCGGGCTGTTTGTTCCTAATAAGGACCAGCGGCCCGGTGACTACAAGGAAATGAGCCAAACCCCCCGCCCCTCCCATGCTGATTTCACATACCAGATGAAATACGGCATTCGTGCAGCATCCGGAGGAGGCCGATCCAGTGCCAGGGAAACCATCGGCAGGGTGGCGGCAGGGGCAATCGCTGAAAAAATGCTTAAGGAAATCTACAAAGTGGAAATCATCGCATGGGTCAGCACGGTTTTCGACATTTCGGCTTCTGCGGTGGATGCACTAAGGATTACTCGGGAAATCGTGGACAGCAACCTGATCCGATGCCCGGACATGGAGGCGGCAAAAAAAATGGAGGCCTTGGTGGTTCGGGTAAAAGAAAAAAAAGACAGCGTGGGCGGTATTGTTTCTTGCGTGTGTCGGAACCTTCCTGCCGGATGGGGAGAGCCGGTCTTCGATAAAATGGAAGCCGGGCTGGCCCAGGCAATGCTGTCCATTCCCGCCACCAAGGGGTTCGAAATCGGTTCCGGTTTTGCCGGCACCCGCCTTAAAGGCTCGGAACACAATGATTCCTTTGTAGCTGTTGACGGCCGATTGGGAACGGTAACCAACAACAGCGGAGGCATTCAGGGCGGAATCTCCAACGGTGAGCCCGTCGTCTTCCGGGTCGCGTTCAAACCCCCGGCCACCATTGGCATCGAGCAACAAACTGTAGATTTTAGTGGTAATCCCGTCACCCTGGCTGCCAAGGGAAGACACGATCCTTGTGTGGTGCCCAGGGCGGTTCCCATTATTGAGGCCATGGCGGCGTTGGTACTTGGGGATCTGGCATTGCGACAACGGTATAGAGAGCATAATTAACAAGTGCCCATTTAGAAATGGTTAAAAGTATGTCATTAACCCTCTCATATAGAATTCAAAAAATCGAGGAGTCCAAAACCGCCCGCTTCATTCCGTTGATGGAAAAATTGAAGCGACAGGGACGGCCTGTCATCAGCCTGGCCATCGGTGAACCGACGGAAGATACACCGTCTCCTGTAATCGAGGCAACCAAGGGCGCCCTGGACCGCCAGGAGACCCGATACAGCGCCATAGCCGGACTTAACGAATTGAATACGGCTTTGGCTGACCGGTTCCCCGACAGCCGTCCTGAAAACATCGTCACCTTCAATGGATCCAAGCAGGCGCTGTACAGTATTTTCCAAACGATCTGTAATGAAAAGGATGAGGTCATCATTCCAGTTCCATACTGGGCCAGCTTTGCCGAGCAGGTACGGTTGGCAGGTGGCAAGCCTGTCTTTGTAAAAACAAAGAATCACCAGCTTGATTTGGATGCTGTTGCAGCTTCCATCACAAAATTTACCAAGGCAATCTTGATCAATTCGCCGAACAATCCCACCGGTGCTGTTTATCCAAGAAAAGACCTGGAACGTATAGCCCATTTGGCTTTAATAAATGATCTTTTTCTGATTGCCGACGAAGCCTATAATTTCTTTGTCTACGACAACCAGCCTTATGCATCCCTTTATGACTTCGCAGACGTACGTGATCGTCTTATCCTGACCAGGAGCTTTTCCAAGCACTACGCCATGACCGGTTTCCGTGTAGGCTATGCTGTCGCCCCAACACAGGTGGCATCAGCCATGGTGCGCCTGCACAGCCATTTGACCGGCAATGTTTGCACCTTTGCTCAGCATGGCGCGATCGCCGCTTTAGAGATGGAAGAGACATTATTGCTCAGACGCAGAAAAGACCTTCAACGAAAAAGAGATCTGGCTTTCGAACAAATTAAGCCACTCTTTCCGTGCATCCGTCCGCAGGGTGCCTTTTACCTTTTTCCAGATATCTCCAGACACTTGAAAAACGGTGAAACATCAAGGGATTTCACAACCCGAATCCTTGAAAAAACGGCTGTCGTCCTGGTACCGGGGGAAGATTTCGGTATGGATGGCCATGTGCGCATATGCTTTGCCGCACCTGATGATCAATTGTTGGATGCATTTAATCGAATTCGAGAGGTATTATGAGCAGTATCGGTATTATTGGATTCGGGCGTTTTGGCGAGTTGACCACCCGGTATCTGTCAACGGATTTCAAGGTGGTTGTTTCCACAAGAAGTAATAAAAACAGGGAAATTTTAGCCTGTGGTGCCAGGCCGGTCTCCTTCGAAAATGCCTGTGAACAACCGATTTTGATCCTGTGCATGCCCATTTCCACCATGCAGGAAACCTTGCGGCAGGTAGCGCCGCTGCTAAGAGAAGGCGCACTGGTCATCGATGTCTGCTCGGTAAAAGTATACCCGGTTCAATGGATGAAAGAATTGCTGCCCGAACCGGTTTCAATTTTACCCACACACCCCATGTTCGGTCCCGACAGTGCTGCGGATTCATTAAAGGAACAAAAAATTGTTCTCTGCCCGGAACGGATTGACGACAACCAATATAAAAAAATAAAAAATTGGCTTAAACAAAAGGATCTGGTGGTCATTGAGACAACAGCCAAGGAACATGATGAAAAAATCGCCGTAAGCCTGTCCTTGACCCATTTCATCGGTCGCTCCCTGTCAGCCTTCGGCGCACAGGATCTGGATATCGATACCGAGGGGTACAAACGGCTCATGCACATTCTGGGTGTGGTCAACCATGACACCTGGCAACTCTTCAAGGACATGCATACGTACAACCCCTACGCTAAGCAAAAACGCAATGCATTTATGAAAGCCATGGCGAACATTGACGAAAGGCTGATCAAATGAAAGTCGCATTTCAGGGAATTCAGGGGGCCTACAGCGAGATGGCCCTCAACGAGCATTTTGGCAAAGACGTAGAAACCATTAGCTGCGACAGTTTCGATGACGTATTTGACATGGTGAATCAGGGGGAAGTCACCTTCGGTTTTATTCCCGTGGAAAACACCATCGCCGGTACGGTAGTGGAAAACTACGACCTTCTTTTTGCCAACGAGGTTTTTGTCATAGCAGAAGCGTATCTGCCTATTAAGCATGCCCTGCTGGCCAAAAAGGGCGCCCGGCTCGAAGATATCAAGGAGGCTTTTTCCCACCCCCATGCACTCAAACAGTGCAAGGTGTATCTAAAGTCCAAAAATATCCGCATGGCGCCCACCTACGATACGGCCGGAGCTGCCCAGACCGTTGCTTCCGGAGATCGATTGGATTGTGCCGCCATCGCTTCGGAACGGTGCGCTGAAATTTACAATATGGAGATCATAGAGCGAAACATTCAAACCAACAACTCCAATACCACCCGCTTTTTTGTGATCGCAAAAAAAGAAAATGTACCGAAGGACCATGTGACGGGAAAAACCACCATCGCCTTCAAAACACGGCACTATCCCGGCGCTCTGTTGGACTGCTTGAAAATATTCCAGAAGTACAAGCTGAACCTCACCAAGCTGGAATCGCGCCCCGTCCCGGAAAATCCGTGGGAATATATTTTTTATGCGGCTTTCGAAGCCGGAATCGATAATGACGAAGTCAAAGCAGCCATTGGTGAACTGACCCTGCACGCTGTTTTCGTCAAGCTTTTGGGGAGTTATCCCATAGCGGATAAATGCTGGTAATGCATAAAAATGGAGTTGATTAACACCCTTTTCATCGCCGTGGCCCTGGCCATGGATGCCTTTGCCGTATCCATTGCCGCTGGAGTTGCTCTGAAATCCGTAAGCCCGAGACAGACCTTTCGTTTAGCCTGGCATTTCGGTCTGTTTCAGGCAATGATGCCGGTCATCGGTTGGAGCGCCGGGTTGACGGTAAGGAGCCACATTGAAGCCTACGACCATTGGCTCGCATTCGCTTTGTTGGTTTTTGTGGCCCAGGGGATGCTCCGTGCCGCATATAAAGGGAAAACACAAGAATCAAATACCAAGGACCCTACACGTGGGATGACTATGGTCATTTTATCCATCGCAACCAGTATCGACGCGTTGGCTGTGGGCCTGAGCCTATCTATGATCAATGTCTCCATCTGGACCCCTTCGTTAATTATCGGACTGGTGGCCGGTGCGTTTACCACAATAGGCATGCACCTGGGGAAAATGATCGGCAGCCTTCCCCAACTGAGCCGATGGGCGGAAACCACAGGAGGAATCGTCTTGATTGCCATTGGTGTGAACATTTTAAGGGAACACGGGGCGCTGGCTTTCTATTTCTAAGG
>DAOWNV010000346.1 GCA_030642405.1 Desulfosarcina sp. | reverse complement strand
TTTTTTCAATTCAGGAGCATGTTGCCGGAAAAGTTTGGAATTTTTGGGTTGTTGACAATGTTAAAAAAGTAAACAACATTGTGGTGATAAAAAAACCATATGAAAGGGCAGATCGGAGATTGACGAACTTGTCCGGTTCACAACACGTTGGAGGAGAGACAGTCCATGCATTACGAAGGCGATATAATCCGGCCACCCAGTGAGGCTAATAGTATCTTAATCGAAGTTGCCGTGGGTTGTTCCCATCATAAGTGCAGCTTCTGCGGATTTTACGGCAAACGATTTAAAATCAAGCCTGAAGAGATAGTTATGGAGGACATTGCTTTTGCCGCCACCTATTGTAAGCGCCAACGCAGGGTTTTTCTTTGCGGCGGGGACGCAATGATTCTACCCCAGAAGCAATTGATGAAGATTCTTACTGAAATACGCAGACAATTGCCCTGGGTTACCAGGGTCGGCGTGTATGCTAATACCAAAAGCCTGCACCTGAAAACCTTGGATGAATTGAAGGAACTTCGGGAAAACGGGTTGGGGATCGCCTATATGGGGCTGGAAAGCGGAGATGACGTGACTTTAAAGGCAATCCACAAGGGAGCTTCCTCCCAACGCATGATCGAGATGGGCCAAAAAGCCAGGGCGGCCGGCATCAAGCTCTCAATCACTGTTTTATTGGGACTGGCAGGTCGTGAGCGCTCCCAAATCCACGCCCGTGAAACCGGTCGGGTACTGTCTGCCATAGACCCTGAGTATGTGGGTGCACTGAGTTTGATGTTGATTCCGGAAACACCTCTACACTCGGAATATCAGGCCGGGAACTTCACCCTCCTCGAGCCGGATGAAATGCTGAGCGAACTGCGAACCATTATTTCAGAAACCCATCAGACAAGGGGGCTGTTCCACGCCAATCATGCATCCAACTATCTTCCTATCCGAGCGCGTATGCCCAAAGACAAGGATGAAACCTTAGCTTTAATCGATAAAGCGCTGGAAGGGAAGGTGGAGTTGAAGCCGGAGTGGATGCGGGCACTATAATCTTTTCTCTATGATGGCTTTTGCCGGAATCAGGCCCGTCGCGGCGGCTGATACAATATTGCCGGCCACACCAGGTCCGTCACCGGCTACGTACATACCTTTGATCGCCGTCTCCAACTGCCGGGAGCTCTTCACTTGGGTGGCAAAGAATTTGATCTCCGGTGCATAGAGCAGGGTCTCATCGTTGGAGACGCCCGGGACTACTCTGTTGAGTTGCTCCAGTCCATCAATGATGTTGGTTAGGATGCGTTCGGGAAGCGCCATGGCGATATCCCCGCAGACCACATTGGTCAGCGTTGGTTCGATGTATCCTTTCCGTATGCGGTTCCAGGTGCTCCTTCGGCCCCGCCTTAAATCTCCGAAACGCTGTAATATGGGTTTTCCACCGCCGATGAGGGTGGCCAGGCGTCCTATGGCTTCACCGTATGCCTGATTATCCGTAACCGGTTCGGTGAGTACCACTTTGGAGAGAAAGGCAAAATTGGTGTTGTTGGATTTCCTGTCGTGGTAAGCGTGACCGTTCACACAAACAAAGTCATTGTAACTTTCCAAAGAGACAAAGCCTCCCTGGTTGGTGCAAAACGTACGTGTCTGATCATCATATTTTTCCGTCTGAATAAAAAAGGTCGGGTCGTAGATGACGTCGCACAGATCCTGCATGATATCGTTATGTACTTCTACGCGCACGCCCACCTCGATTCCCCGCTGGGTTAGGCCGATATCAAGCTTTTCTACCATGCGGGCAACCCAGTCAGCTCCGATTCTTCCCGGTGCCAAAATTACATTATTGCAGCGGTATTCCCCTTTTGGGGTTTTTACACCAGCGATGCGTCCGGACTCTACGATGACGTCCTCTACATCTTCACCGGTTTGAATGGTCACACCTTTGGACTGAACATGAACTGCCATTTCTGCGATGTAACCGGGCAGGCGGTCGCTTCCCAAATGTTTTTGCTTGATCAGCAGCAAATCGATTCCAAAGCGTTTGGCATTTTTCCTGACCTGTTTGGCTTGATCCATATCCGTTGGGTAAACCGGGCCATTCATACCGAAGCGGTTGAAAATGACTTCGGTCTCGTCAATCAGGGCCTTGGCATCGGAAATGGACAAGAATTGAGTGAGATCGGTTTTGCCCAGTTTGTGGATGAAATTGAGCTTTCCATCAGAAAAAAGACCGGCTCCCCCGACACCGCATAAGATGTTACATGGCCGGCATTGGGTACAGAACTGGCGGTCGGCCACTGGGCAGATACGCTTAAGCGGATTCTTTCCTCGCTCTAAAAGCAACACCTTGAGGTCGGAATGTTCACTCAGGTAGTAAGCGGAGAACAGGCCGGCAGGACCCCCACCAACGATGATCACATCAAAATGGGAATGGTGTGATGATTCAAGTGACAATGAAAGATACTCCTTGCCTGGGATTTGATCAAACAAGCATGGTTATATCGCTCGTTCCAGTATCGTTATTACTTTTTCAGACAGCAGTTGCATGTTAAACGGTTTTTGAATGAAGCCGCTGCACCCGCGATCCATGATATCAGCGGCCTCGCCTTCGAGGCTGTATCCACT
>DAOWNV010000074.1 GCA_030642405.1 Desulfosarcina sp. | reverse complement strand
GCAATCTCGTTTTCGTGGTGAGGAAAAACCAGTTCACGGCCCGCACAATGGATATCGTAAAAATCACCCAGGTAGTGCATGGACATTGCAGCACACTGCAAATGCCAGGATGGACGCATGTTTCCCCAATCGGTCTTGACATAGATGCCCCGTTTCAGTTCAGACAAACGGGTTCGTTTCAGCAGTGTAAAATCGCGGGGATTGTCCTTTTCGTACTCTTCCAGGTCAACGGTGGCACCAATGCGAATCTTATTCAAATCAATTCCGGAAAGTCGGCCATACGCTTTGTATCTGGATATATCGAAATAGATGGAGCGCAGTTTTTCGTAGGCGTATCCTTTTTTAACCAATCTGGTGGCCAGGCTTACCATTTCCTCAGTATGCTCACTGGCCTTAGGGTAGTGGTCGGCAGGCTGTATGCCCAACGTAAAAAGATCCTTGTGGAACCCATCGATATGCTCGCCCGTGTATGCTTCCAAAGACAACCCGGCGCGTTCCGATCCCTCTATGGTTTTATCATCCAGGTCGGTAATATTCATCACCTGCTTAACGGAATAACCACGAAAGGTAAGGTAACGGACCAATAGATCCGCGAAAACAAAACGGCGACCTTCCCCCACATGCATTGGGGCATGGGCCGTGGGGCCGCATGTGTAAATGGAGACTTTGCCGGGATTTACCGGCTGAAAGTGTTCCTTTTTACGAGTCATGGTATTGAAAAAACAAAGATCGTTCTTCTCTTGGATGGCAAAAAGCGGGGTGGACAGATAGCGTTCACCACCATCGGGAAAAATAGCAACAACTGTACCGCTATCCAGCGCCTTGGCCACTTCAGCAGCCATGACCATGGCTGCGCCACTGCTCATGCCCACCATGAGTCCCTCTTCCCGGGCAAGTCGGCGGGTCATTTCAAAAGCCGGTTCATCCTCAATGTTAACCTTATCGTCAAGCAACTTTTTTTGATATATTTCCGGTTGATAGGCTTCGCTCATATTTTTCAGCCCCTGGAGCCGATGCCCCAGGTAAGGCTCAACACCAACGATTCGAATAGCTGGGTTAAATTCTTTGAGCCGCCGGGACAACCCCATAAGCGTCCCCGACGTACCCATGGTAGCCACCATATGGGTTACAGCCCCACCGGTCTGCTCCCAAATCTCTGCCGCCGTACCATGATAATGGGCCTGCCAGTTCGCCGGGTTGTTGTACTGATCGGTCATAAAGTAGGTTTCAGGATTCTCGCGCGCCAAGCGATAAACCTCCTCTATAGCGCCGTCGGTTCCCAGATGACCGGGTGTCAACAAAATTTCGGCCCCGCGTGCTCTAAGAATCTGTTGCCGCTCCACGCTTACCGCCTCGCTCATAGTCAGCAAAAGCGGGTACCCCTTGACTGAGCAAACCATGGCCAGGCCGATACCGGTGTTGCCACTTGTGGCTTCGATGACCGTTTTTCCCGGTTTCAGTTTTCCGGACCGTTCACCCTCTTCGATCATGGAAAGCGCAGGTCTGTCCTTAATGGAACCGCCGGGGTTGAGGTACTCAAGCTTTGCCAGAATACGGACGTTGGGATTGGGATTCAACCGCCGAATTTCCACCATGGGGGTATTGCCGATATAATCTAACAAGTTATGGTTCATACGAAAGGTTTCCAATCAAAATATGCGTGCCTGGAGCACTTTTTCAATCCGATCCCCCACCGTTTTTTCATCAGCGGCAGCATCAATGATGACAAAACGATCCGCTTCCTGTCGGGCCAGCGCCAGGTAGCCTTCTCTCACACGTTGATGAAAGGACAGTTTCTCTTTCTCAAATCTCGATTCCATGGCCTGATTGTCGTCTTTATGGATTCGTTTCCACGCACGATCAAGCCCGATACCCGTTTCCAGATCCAGAAGAAGGGTTAAATCGGGCATCAAGCCACTACAGGTTATCTGGTGCAACTGACGAATCTTTTTCTTTTCCAATCCCCTGGCGTATCCCTGGTAAACTATCGTCGCATCGAAATAGCGATCGCAGACAACCACTATTTCCGAATCCAGGGCAGGACGGATCACTGTTTCCAAATGTTGCGCACGGTCGGCCATGTATAGCAAGAGCTCTGTGGTTGGCGAAAGGTCCTTATTGCCAGGATTCAAGAGAATCGATCGGATCTGTTCTCCGATGGGCGTACCACCCGGCTGCCGGGTAATCAAAAATTCTCGTCCGGCCGCCGTCAGCCACTGGGCGATCCTCTTCATCTGGGTAGTCTTTCCCGAGCCTTCAATTCCTTCCATGGTGACGAACATAAATTCCTCTGTGCCAAAAGCCAAATGTCAAAATCAAACGAATGGGAACCAACCACCCAACATCTATCGTAAAAAAAGAGGTCTATCCTACGGGTTGATTATTCAGATGTTGATGATCTCGGTTGTTTATAAAAATGGCGTTCCAAAAGCCTATGGTATGAGGTCCATGTTCCGTCTGAAGAATCTTTGGCAACGAACTCTCTGATGCTGTTGACCCGGGAATCCATTTCGTCGATATCGTTGAGAAGTACAGCTTCAATTGTCTTTGGCGGTTCAGGAGAGCCGAACTCACGAGAACCATGGTGGCTCACAATCATATGCTTTAAAAGGTGAGCTTGGGTCTCCGGAAAATCCGGCATCAACCTCAGTTTTTCATCGAGCATGGAAAGACCAATGACGATGTGACTGAGCAGCCTTCCCTCATCCGTGTATTCGATTCGACGGCTATATTCCAACTCCCGAAGTTTTCCAATATCATGAAGAATTACACCAGCCAATAATAGATCATGGTCAACGCCACTGTAATGCTCAGCGACCAATTCCGATAATATGGCCATGGAAAGGGTATGTTCCAAAAGCCCGCCAATATAGGCATGATGCATCCGTTTGGCTGCCGGTGCACGGGAAAACGCAGCCACAAACAAATCGTCCGCCCAAAATGCCTCGAATAGTTCCCGTAGATGAGGGGTTTGCATCCGGCCGGTCATCTCCTTGAGCCTGCCCATCATTTGCGTGATATCACGGGTGGTTGTGACTAAAAAATCTTCGGTATTCACCTGATCTTCCGATACCCTGGCCATATCCTTGATCACCATTTGGAGATTTGAACGATATTCGCTTACCTGGGCTCGGACGTGCACAAAGTCTCCTTCTGTGACCGCTTCAGCGATGCGTTCCACCTGGTCCCAAACCACCCCTTTCACCTGACCCGTTCGATCAGACAAGGTCACAGTCAAAAACGGGTTTCCGTCTTTCTTGTGGGCCATATTTCTTTCAAACAACAAAAAAATTTCGTCAACGGTGCTACCTGCAACAAGTTCGGAAACATATCGTTTAGTCATGGCTTTCACCCTTTTTTAAAGATATCTCCCATTGTGCGAGATCTCGAAGCGTATCATAATCCGTCATATCGCATTTAACAGGAGTAATGGAAACATACCTGTTGTACAGGGCTCTTCCATCGACATTCGGTTGATGATAGGCACCCTGTTCATCGACACCCTGCCAGAAATATGACCGGTTCATCGGATCCCGTCGCTTTTCGAAATGTTGGACAGACACTCGGTTTCCCTGTTTGCACCAACGAACACCCCGGATTTCTTCCATAGGCAAATCGGGAAAATTGACATTCAAGAAGGTGCCGACGGGAAGTTTTTTCTCCAACATTTGGATGGAAAGCGATTCAGCAAACCCGGCCACAGGTTTTAACTGCCCGGTCCCTGGAGCCTGGATGGACACAGCCATAGCCGGTATACCAGCCAGCGTTGCCTCTTTAGCGGCAGCAACTGTCCCCGAATAGTTGATATTTATCCCAACGTTGGCGCCGGGGTTGATTCCTGAAACAACGATATCCGGCATAATATCCAATACTTCGGCAACCGCTAGTTTTACGCAGTCGGCAGGTGTACCGTTAACGGAAAACGCATTTACCTCCCCCCCTTTTTTTCCTTGGATCTTTTCGTAACGAAGTGGCTGATGAAGTGTAATTCCATGCCCCACAGCGCTTCTTTCTCGATTCGGTGCCACTACGGTTACTCGATGATGGACGGAAAAAGCCTCAATCAAGGCCCACAGTCCAGGAGCATGGATGCCATCATCATTCGTCAATAAAACATTCATTGTTTTCCCTGAAAAGTTAGTACGTTCGTACAACATTGCCTTCCAATGGCTCACCAAAGGTGACCAAAACTATTATTGCATTTTACAACAAGGTTGCTTTATATTTAATTTTTTATTTATGTGCAAGCGGTTATCCTTGCGTCGGCACCAGCGCATGCTGTGTTGGATTCACCACTTCTCAAATCGTTTATGCCTTTTTAATTGATGCGGCCATCCATGTTCAGACCATCAACTTCCCTCATCATCTATTGGATGGTTGTTTCGGCCGTTGTTTTCTTTTCATTGGGTCTATGGCCCAAGCCCGCCACCCAAGTTTATGCTCAGTCAATTGCGGACAAACTCACCAGCAACCAGCAGGAACCCTGGAGAATCACTGCCGATTCAATTGATTATAATTCTGAATCGACCACCTATCATGCGAATGGCAATGTGATTATAGAAAGGCCGGGTGCTCGCTTGGTAGCGGATTCTGTGGCATTCAACAGTAAGGCGATGACCGCTTCGGCCATTGGTCACATCCTCATGACTGTGGGAGATGACGTAATGACCGGAAGTCGGATCAATCTGAATCTTGATAGTGAAACAGGAGAAATTTACAATGGAGGTGTTTTCCTGAAAAAAAGCCATTTTTACATCAAAGGTGACCATATAGAAAAAACAGGGAAAGACACTTATCGGGCGAAAAACGGGACCATAACGGCCTGTGATGGCGAACGGCCGGACTGGGTTCTTAAGGGTAAAACAGTGAAAGTGACTGTAGAAGGCTACGGAACCGCCACACATGCGGTATTTAAAGTCCGGAATTTGCCGATCCTTTACACGCCTTACATCTTTTTTCCGGTAAAAACCAAAAGACAAACCGGCCTGCTTCTCCCGGAAGCAGGAAAATCCGATCGTAAGGGAGTAAGCTTAGAGCAACCACTTTTCTGGGCAATCAACGAGAATACAGACGCGACATTGTATACCTACTACATGGAAAAAAGAGGGACAAAAATCGGCCTGGAGTATCGCTATGCAGCAGACCTGCAATCTAATGGCACCATCATGGCGGACGGGATGCTTGATAGACGGATTGACGACGGAACCCCCGACAACACCTTAAATTGGGGTTACGCAGGAGACGCTTATGATCGGCCCAACAAAGACCGGTATTGGTTAAGGGCTAAAATTGATCAGCAACTCCCATGGAACGCCATGGCCAAACTAGATTTTGACCTCGTTAGCGATCAAGATTATCTCACCGAATTCCGAGAAGGAAGAAGTGGATTTTATGAGACACGGGATACTTTTTTAAAAGTTTTCGGCCGGGACATTGACACATATGACGAATCCATACGCACAAACCGTCTGAACATCAATCGAACATGGTCTCAGTACAGCCTTAACGGCGATATATTGTGGAACGATAACATAACCAATCGGCGCTGGGAAGATACGGATGATACGCTGCAAAAACTACCGCTCATAGAATTTGATGGCGCCAAACAATCGTTGTTTGACAGTAACTTCTTCTGGAATCTGAACTCTGAATATGCCCATTTGTTCACTTTGGATAGCGATCGGGGACATCGCACCGACATTTATCCCCGTATCTATCTGCCGTTCAAATGGAAAAGATACCTGGCGGTAGAACCATCTGCCGGTTGGCGTCAAACGGCATGGATAATGGACCGTCAGGAAGACCAAACCCTCAACCATTCCAACTATCGTCAGGTTTTAGACGCAAAACTGGACCTTTCTACGGAATTCTCTACAGTTATAGGCTCCCATGTTGGGGTTGTGGATCGAATTCAGCATAGCGTCAAACCACGTGTCATTTATAATTATGTACCCAATCAGGATCAGTCCGACCTGCCGGACTTTGGGACAAACATTGACCGAATCGAAGAGGCCAACAAATTTACCTACTCTCTAACCAACAACTTTACTGCCAGAAAAAAACAATCCGGCCGGTCTACACGCCCTTTCAACAAGGACACCACTCTTCCGATCAAGGAGAGCATGCAGAATCATTCGCCGGTGGATAACGCCTCTACGGAGCCTTTCAAATACGACCGCTTTTGCCGTTTGTACCTTGAACAGAGTTATGATATCGCCGCTGCCGACGAAGACGACATTGAACCCTTTTCCGACATTTACGGCGAATTGGATATGAACTTTGGACGCTATGTCACGATTGATTCAGACGCCGCATTCAACATCTACGAAAACCATTTCTCGTCTCATAATGTGGCCACTGGTCTAACTGACCACAGGGGAGACCGGCTTTGGGTGGAACATCGCTACAAAAAGCTCGAAAGTGAATCCATTTATGGAACAATCTCAATCAAACTGACGGACCGTCTTACAGCCAGGGGCAAATACGAACGGAACCTGCTTGACGATATCGATATCAGCAAAGGTGCGGGTTTTTTATATACGGCCCAATGCTGGTCCTTTGATTTTTTCTATGCCGTTGAAGGCGAAGACAAAAAGTTTTTGTTTTTCATCAACCTGATGGGGATTGGGGGGTTCGGACAATGAATGCCCATTGCGTTTTAATGATATGAATGGTAAACGGATTCCCTTTCCGGAGGGCCCATCAAAATTTTTTTTAACGTGTAATGGAGCAAGCCTGGCAGACTGCCATTAATAGCAGGGCTTATTTGAAATAAAGGATACATTCCCCATGACTGCAGATAAACTGACAAATGCCTGGTATGCATTGCATACTAAAAGTCGTTTTGAAAATGTGGTGAACGAAGGACTCTCCAAAAAAACGCTCAACGTTTTTTTGCCGAAAATAACGGTAAAAAGCCGCCGGAAGGATCGCCATAAAATGATCCGGGTACCACTTTTTCCGGGATACCTTTTCGTACGAACAAATTTGAATCCTTATGAACACATCGAAATATTGAAGACTACCGGCGCGGTGAAACTTATCGGCAACAAGCAGGGTCCGGTTCCCATTGCCGAGCATACGATCGAATCCCTTAAGATTATGGTTTCTACGGATAGTGAAGTCATCACCGGCACCCAATTTAAAAAAGGGGACCGTGTCGTAGTAATCAACGGCCCCTTTGCCGGTATAACCGGAGTTTTTTCAAGTTATCGTGGCGATGGCCGTGTGGTTGTCAACATAGAAGCGCTGGGACAATTCGCCGCGGTTCACGTGAATGCGGATGATGTGGAAAAACTGCCGGAAATCTTACCATAACTGCTTGACTTTCTATTAAGTTCTGTTTTATAGAGCCATTTTCAGCCCTGCATTTGATATGGATCGTTCAAGGAGGTTACATGAACAAACTGGAGCTTATCTCCGCTTTAAAAACCAATGCTGATATCTCAAAATCCGAAGCGGCTAAAGTAGTCCAGATTTTTTTTGACAGCATGGCCGAAGCAATGGCCGCCGGTGAACGTGTGGAAATTCGCGGCCTTTGCAGCTTTTTCGTAAAGGAATACAAAAGTTATACGGGTAGGAACCCTAAGACCGGTGAAAAAGTTACGATTAAACCCAAAAAACTTCCTTTTTTTAAAGCTGGAAAAGAGCTTAAGGAACGGGTTGACCACTAAACAGTATGCTAAACCGTCCTTTGCCGGCCGTCTTACCCATCACGGAATTCCGGTTGAGAAGAAATTAATGCTCATTTTACCTCTCAGAGCCAATGAACGATGACAACGGCAACCGGATTCCGTACCATCGTTGGCCAACAGCACCCCATCGCTTTGCTAAAAACGCTCATCGCCAGTGACAAGTTACCCCATGCTTTGTTATTTACCGGGGATGAAGGGGTGGGAAAAAAGAGTACGGCCAAAGCGTTTGCCATGGTCTGCAACTGCATCAACATCAAAAAGGAATTGCAAAAAGGGATTCTAACGACAAAAATCGATGCCTGTGGCGAATGTATTCCGTGCAAGAAAATTGCCGGCAATCACCATCCGGATGTCATACATATAAACCCACAATCATCGGCCATTAAAATTTCCCAAATCCGGACGCTACTGCAAGCCTTGACGTTGAAACCGAACGAGGCGGTCCGTCGGGTGGTCATCCTGTCCGAAGCCCATTGCATGAATACGCAAGCAGCCAACGCACTATTGAAAATCCTTGAAGAACCACCTGCACGTACCCTGATAGTGCTGACGGCCAGCCACCCGACCAATCTATTGCCTACCGTAGCTTCAAGGTGTCGGCACATCCGTTTTTTTCCTTTGGGAAAAAAAGAAATCAAGCATTTGCTTTCTCAGAGGATGCAGTTGGAACCGGATACTCTGGAAACAGTGGCCGCTTTAAGCCAGGGAAGTTTTTCACGGGCAAAAAAATTTACCGATCCAAGGTGGATAAACAGACGAAGCTGGATTATTCGAACATTTACCGGTAACATGGTGAGCGATGATTCGTTGCAGGTTCTAAACTTGCTTGCCTTTTCCGAATCATTGGTCAAAAATAAAGAATGGATTGAAGAATCACTGGAAGTCATTGCAATGTGGCTGCGAGATCTTCTTATGATCAACCATGACCCGGAACAGGTCATTAATCGAGATTTTATGGATACGTTGTCAGCAATTGGACAGAGCGTTAACCCAAAGCAGGTATTAAAGCAGGTCGATGCAGTTGAATGTGCGATGACAGCAATGAAATCCAATACGAATATAAGATTGACAATGGATGCAATGGTAATGCGAATGGCTGCCAAATCGTAAATCGATAGAAAAGGCGTCCATTGTCTACCATTTCCTCCGGTATGTGATATTATGGAAAAAAAAGTCGGAATCCGGTTTAAAACCGGTGGTAAAGTTTATGATTTCAGTTGTGGTGTATTTGTTCTGAATATTGGCGATCAGGTAATCGTTGAAACGGAAAAAGGGTTGGGGTTCGGCTCGGTTGAAATAGCACCGAAATTGATTGAGAAAAACAATCTCCCCTCTAAACCGCTTAAAACGGTTTTTCGAAAAGCCAATGCAAAAGACCTGAATCAGGTTTCAAAAAACAGGATTTTTGAGCGGGAAGCCCATGCCTATTGCTTGAAAAGTATTAACAAACTAGGGCTAAAAATGAACCTGTTTTCTGTTGAGTCCACATTTGACGCCAGTCGTCTCACGTTTTTCTTCACTGCCGATGGGCGGGTAGACTTTAGACAGTTGGTTAAGACTTTGGTCAAACAATTCAGGGTTCGCATCGAAATGCGCCAGGTGGGCATTCGAAACCAGGCAAAGATGTGTGGAGGCATGGGCCGTTGTGGACGAGTGTTCTGCTGTTCCTCGTTCATGGAAAAATTTGAACCGGTATCCATTCGCATGGCCAAACAGCAAGGGCTTTCCCTGAACCCGACAAAAATATCGGGTCAGTGCGGGAGGCTCATGTGCTGCCTCACCTTTGAAAACGAAACCTACAAAAAATTGAAACAGAGTTTCCCGAAAATCGGCAAGGTCATAAACACCCAGAAAGGCAGGGGTAAAGTAACCCGCCACAACATAATCTGCAACCGCCTCACCGTTCGTTTGGAAAAAGGGGGGGAAGTTGAGATCGGTATTGATGAAATCAGTAATAACAGGAAATAAACCATGTCCTCTCCACTCTATATAACCACACCCATCTATTATGTAAACGCACGCCCACACTTGGGTCATGCCTATACAACCATTGCAGCCGACGTGGTCAAACGGTATCATTCCATGTTCAGCGATCAGACCTATTTTTCGACCGGAACGGATGAGCATGGAGATAAAATCGTTCGGGCCGCAAAAAAAGAGGACCTGACACCACGGGAATATGTGGACCAAATCAGCGGCCTATTTAGAGACCTGTGTCCGGAGCTGAACATCTCCAACGACAAATTTATTCGGACTACGGACCCTGACCACATTGCCGTCGTGGAATCCATTCTTCAACGAATCTATGATGCCGGAGACATCTACTTCAGCGAATACGAGGGGGCCTACTGCTTCGGATGCGAGCGATTCTACACGGAAAAAGAGTTGGTGGATGGTAAATGCCCCGATCACCAAACACCCCCGGAAATCGTCAAAGAGTCCAACTATTTTTTCAAAATGAGCAAATATCAGCAATGGCTCATCGACCATATCAATGAAAACCCAGGCTTTATCCGCCCAAAACGGTATAAAAATGAGGTATTGGCTTTTTTGCGGGAACCATTAGACGACCTTTGCATATCCAGACCTAAATCCCGGATCAAATGGGGTATCACCCTTCCTTTCGACCCGGATTATGTAACCT
>DAOWNV010000256.1 GCA_030642405.1 Desulfosarcina sp. | reverse complement strand
CCATGTTTTTTTTTACACGATAAGCATCAGCGGGTGAAACAAATTTTTCGATAATATCCATGCCGATGATTTGGTCACGGGGACATTCAACCAAGCTGGTAAAGGTGTCATTGACATCAATGGCAACTCCGTTTTCGTGAAATAGTATCCCTTCGGTTGACACTTCTGAATAAAGACGATAACGGCCACTACTTTCCGCCAGAGCCTTTTGCGCTTCCACCTCTTGTCGTAGACACGCAATCGTTTTTTGAAGGCATTTATTTTGCTCTTCAGGATCAGTGGATTGATTGTTTTTTGTTTTTTTCAATGTCGTGCTTTACGGTTTCGTAATTATTTTACTTCTCTAACTCTATCTTTAATGGCTCTTATCGTGTTTTCGGTAAATTTTGCAAGATCTTTAGATACCCGGGTCTGAAACAATCAGTATATCCGATAGACGCTTAATGGAATCCATATATAGATCGAGTCCATGCATGAAAATATTGTTGTGGTTTGCACCGGGAATCTTGACAAGGGCTTTCTCTTTTGCTCCGCTGGCGTCAAACAGCGTTTTGCCATCGCTGTATGGGATGATATGGTCGAACTCGGCATGAATTATTACCGTTGGTTTGGTAAACCCACGAATTTTTTCCACGTTGGTAAACCAATCAGCATCACTAAACTCGATTTGAGAAGACTCTACACCCAATAACCGTAGTAGCGGTGCCGCCCACGCAAATCCGCTTTCGATCACTAAACCGTCGATCCTGTCACCGTACACATTTGCCAACTCCAAGGCGGATGCGCTTCCCAGTGAACGACCCATGACGATCATCGGACCGGTATATCCTTCTCTTGATTTCCATTTTTCAATAAATTCAAGAATTTTATGGCAATCGGCCATCATAGCGGAGACCGTTGGAATTCCATTGGAACATCCATATCCCCGATAGTCGACAACGATGAAATTCAATCCCGACCGATTGAACAAAGGGGCAATATCGTTATAATCGGGAGCGATTTCACCGTTTCCGTGAAAAAAAAGAATGACCGGTTTTTCCAAGTCTGTCAGGTAAAACCGTGAACCGACACGGATATCAACTTCAACCGGAATCATCAACTCCAGAAAATGGCCGTTGCCATCTATAGGTCCGTAGGTTTTTCGAGGATGAAAGAGAACCTCGCACACATCAGGGTTGTCAAGAGCAGAATAATTCGGTTGCGGTATAAGGGACATTGGAATCCTTTTTCTTTATGAAGAAATGATCCTGTAAAAAGTTGGGGTAGACACTTCAAGTAATGTTTACAATCGTGAAGGGAAAAGGTAAACAGCTTTTATGAAAATCCTCTCGATTTCAGACATGGTTGTTTCTGAATTAGACGAACGATTCGATTCGCATCGGTTTGAAGGGGTCGAATTGGTGCTGAGTTGTGGAGATTTACCACCAGAGTATCTTTCAGCAATTCGAGAAAAGATAGCTGCTCCTTTATATTATGTTCGGGGGAATCATGATATTCGATATCAATCCGCATCCCCTGTAGGATGTATGGATATCCATGGGCGTCTGGTCACTTACAAAGGATTTCGGATCATGGGGTTTGAGGGAAGCCGTTGGTACAATGGCGGGCCGGTCCAGTATCGGGAACACCAGATGAGAAGGATGATTTGGCGTATGATGCCGTGGTTGTGGCTAAAAAAGGGAGTGGATATCGTGATTGCCCATGCTCCGCCCAGGCATGTCAACGATGCCGAAGATCCCTGCCATCAGGGGTTTGAATCTTTTTTAAAACTGATCAATCGATACAAACCGCGTTATTTTTTACATGGCCATATCCATACCCATTTCGCAAGTGCGTCTCAGCGGATGACTCTCGTTGGAAAAACACGCGTCATTAACAGCTTTGCATATCATGTTTTCGAGGCCAATCATGAATAGCCTTTTGAATGGAATTAAAAACGTGTTCCGAAGAAAAAGGGATACTGAAGCCAAGTGTTTCCGGGAAAACCAAACCTGCGAAGGTGCATTCGATCACATCGATCGCGGTTTGTGTGTGGTGACTCTATCCCAGATCGTTGGCAGCGTTGGGAGGTATCAAGATTTTGACAGCCGGTTTAAACTCAAGGGTCACGTACAGCCTGACCGCCTGATCCGTGTAAGACAAGCCATGAGAGAGGGGAAATCACTTCCACCGGTAAAATTATACAAGATCAAGGATGAGTACTATGTGCTGGACGGCAACCACCGTATCTCGGCAGCAAAAGAATTCGGTCGTTCCGAAATCATGGCTAAAATTGTTGAATTCATTCCTTCAAGCAATACGTTGGAGAATATCATTTATTGTGAAAAGAGTGAATTCATGGAGAGAACCGGTTTGAATGTGCCTAATGAGATTTCAGAAGTTGGGCAGTATCCCAACCTTAAAGACCAGGTGGAAAGCCACCGAACCTTTCTTGCCGGTGGAGAAAAACCCGGTGCAACACTGAAAGAAGCTGCCGAGGATTGGCGGCAAAGCATCTACTTGCCTATGATCGATATCATCCAAAAAGAGAATCTGCTGGGTTCTTTTCCTGGCCGTACATTGGATGACCTGTACGCTTACATTTCATATCATCAATGGAAAAAGGGGCGCAAACGCAGCTATGGCACAGGCATTAAAACGATGATTCCCAGGGATATGGAGGCATTCAGGGAAAAGGTGGCCAACATGGAGAAAGAGAAATATCCGGAGATGCTTCGCAGTATTCTGGCATTCATTATCATGAATGTTGAGGCGAAAGGGGAATTTAGAATCGTGGAGAAACTTTTTGCGTTGCCGGAAGTAAAAGAGGTCCATTCGGTTCACGGCAGCATCGACATTCTGGTAAAGATTGCATTGACACGAGACCTCCTTTCCTCGGACGCCGAGGTCATCGGCCAATTTGTTCACGAAAAGATTCGTCAGATTGATGGTATTTTGTCCACCCAAACATTGATCCCGAGCACATCGAAAATTAAAATTTGAATCTGCCCACTATTTCGTTGAGCGCTTCGGATCGTTGGCTCAGTGATTGGGATTTCTTCGATCCCTGATTTTACTTAATAGGATGGGGGCGATGGAGATCAGGAAAGCAGCATGGTTTCGAAGATGTAGTCGTTCAGATCGACAATCAGTAGTTTGTTTTTGAGGGTATTGGGTTTGCTTAGCAACACTTTTAGCACTTCGGTGCATTCAAGCGATGCGATAAGATTAACTCCTGGTGCAAGGCATCCCAGGCTCGTTTCTATACCTTTGGTTCTCTTTCCATGACCTTTGGGCCCGAAGATGGATTCGAGGCCTTCACCGTCGGGAAAGATGGTGGTTACGTGGCCGAAGAGGCCGGCAATGGCTGCCGATACCATTGGTATGTTGGCATGCTTGGCTGCATCGGCGAGGATAAATCGGGATGGGATGTTGTCCATGCAGTCGACAACAATATCACAAGACTCGATCAGTTTATCTGCGTTGTCCAAGGCAATGTACGCTGAGGATATGACCACAACTATACCAGGGTTGATCGTGTTTACCCGGATGCCGGCAACCTCTGCCTTTGACTGTCCCAGGTTGTCTGTACTGCTGAGAAGCTGACGATTCAAATTATGGGCTTCGAAAACATCGCCGTCAATTAAATGCAACCGTCCTACGCCCATTCGGGCCAATGTCTCCGTTACCAGACCTCCCAGTCCACCCAATCCAATGATGCCGATGGTGGATTCTAGCAGTTTGATCTGATCGGAAGGGACCAGCGAATTCATGTTGCGAATATAGCGATCCGGGTAGATGTCCTGCTTCAAGGCTCCTATTTCAATTTCTCGGCCGGTGATATTCGCCTCGTCTGCCAAGCGCATTACCTCTCTCGTACTGATTGTGCGGCAAAAGGTACCATCAGCGAGGGTTGAATCAATGGCCGAAGCATCAAGATCATGGGAAAGCGTTTGTTTCACGGTTTACCCTCCGGCGACGGCTGGAAAGATACCCACGCGTTCACCACCTTTTAACCGGGTATCGAGTGACTGTCGGATGCCGTCGACAAATATTAAATGTACTTTTTCTATAGGAACGCTCATTTGTTCCAAGATTCTTTTAACACTGGTGCCTGGTAAAATGGGTAACTGATCATTGTTTTCCGGGGAGAAGACAGTTAAAGAGGCAAACAGCTTGAGTTGAATTGTTGTAGATGACATGGATTGTCCCTCAAT
>DAOWNV010000286.1 GCA_030642405.1 Desulfosarcina sp. | reverse complement strand
GTGATCGAACTTCCCAAGGAGGCCGGAGAGACCCTTGAGATTCTTGCCAATAACCGATTGATTGCCAAGGGCGATGTTGTAGAGGTGAATCAAAAATATGGTGTCAGGCTCACCGAGGTCATAAGCCCGGTTGAGAGATTGGGGAAACTGGGATGAACGCTACTCCGGACATGATGGTTGCCGGGCTGAAAATGGTTGCCGCTTTGGGCGTCGTATTGGTCATCCTTTTTGCCCTGTTATACGTGATGAGAAAATTTGTCGGTAGCCGGATGGGAACGGTTGAAGGGAAACGAATTCAGGTGCTGGAGAGTCATTATATGGGGGTAAAAAAATCGATTTCCCTGATTCGTGTACCTGGAAAAGTTTTGGTGGTTGGTGTGACGAATGAACGAATCAACTTGCTGGATACGCTCGATGAGTCCTTCGTAGAACAGTATGTGGTTTCAGATATGCCAAAGCCTTTTGGATTGATGCTGATGGATCGACTGAAAAAGAAAAACAGCGGGTTCAAGGAAAAGGAAAAATTGTGATAGTCATGGTGCGCCTTCAACAAGGCTGGATAAGGCAACAAAGGATTAAAAAAAGTACAGGGTATATTGCCTTTATTGTCTTGATTGTCTGCATTGTTTTACCGGCAGGAACTGCCTGGGGGCAGACTCCGGCACCGTTGATCAGCATCGGTTTGGATCAGGCAACCGATCAAGGAAAAGTTGCCATGGTGATGCAGATTTTTCTCCTAACGACCGTGTTATCCCTTGCACCGTCCATTTTGATCATGCTGACATCTTTTACCCGTATTGCCATTGTTTTGTCCCTTCTACGACAAGCCATGGGCACAAACCAGTTACCGCCCAATCAAGTAGTGATCGGTTTGTCGCTTTTTTTAACTTTTTATGTCATGGCACCGGTGTGGCAACAGGTCAATCAGAACGCACTGAAACCGTTTATGGAAAAAAAGATCGATCAGAAGCAGGCATTGGACAAAGCTATCGTACCAATCCGAAACTTCATGATTTCCCAAACCAGGGAAAAGGATCTTTCTCTTTTGGTCGGTGTGGCCAAAATGAAACGTCCTGCCAATATTGACGAAGTTCCAACAACCGTTTTGATTCCGTCTTTCATCATCAGTGAGTTGAAAACAGCTTTTCAAATCGGTTTCATGTTGTATGTGCCTTTTTTAATTATCGATATGGTGGTGGCCAGCGTTTTGTTGTCCATGGGGATGATGATGCTGCCGCCCGTAATGGTTTCTCTTCCCTTCAAACTGATGATATTTGTTCTCGCCGATGGTTGGCATTTGATCGTTGGAGCTCTGGTGAAGAGTTTTGCCTGAAGGAGGATAATTTCATGACCCCGGAATTTGTAACCGGTTTTTTTGTACAGGCCATTAAAACAGCCATGTTGCTTGCTGCACCGATGTTGCTGATGGGACTGATTGCCGGTGTGTTGGTGAGCATGTTTCAGGCCGCAACACAAATCAATGAAATGACGCTTGTGTTTGTACCAAAAATGTTGTGTGTCTCCTTGGCTCTTTTGTTCTTTTTTCCGTGGATGTTGCAAATTATAATCGGTTTTACCCAGAACCTGTTTATAAATTTACCCAGCTACATCCGGTAATAATGGTCATGCCCAACGGATAAGACGATGGCGACACTTAACATTCCCTTAGATGCCTTTTACGGTGTGTTGCTGATTTTTCTTCGTGTAGCCGCCATCGTTTTCAATACACCCATTTTCGACACGCCAACCATACCCATTGTTTTTAAAGCGGGGCTTGCTTTTGCTGTAAGTATCCTGCTCTTGCCGGTTGTGGATACGGTGGTTTATGTAGCCGATTTAAGCTTGGTGGCCTTTGTCATTGGGATATGTTCTGAAATTGCCATAGGCATTGCCATTGGCCTGTCCATCAAATTGCTTTTCACCGGCATTCAATTGGCAGGGCAGGTTGTCGGGCTTCAAATGGGCCTGGCCATGGCCAATGTGATGGATCCGACCAGCAGCGTTCAGATTCCAATTATCGCTCAATTTTACAATTTAACGGCAATGTTGGTCTTTCTTGCCGTAAATGCCCACCATATGTTCTTCCGGGCGATCGTTGACAGTTATAGGGTTCTGCCTCCTATGGCTATGCAGATCAATTCACAGATGGTGGAATTAATGATGAAACTTGCCGCCAATATGTTTGTCATTGGGATTAAGGTGGGTGCTCCGTTGATTGCTGTTATGCTTTTGGTCAGTGTGGGATTGGGGCTAGTTGCCAGAACCGTTCCCCAGATGAATATCTTTATTGTCGGTATGCCCTTGAAGATATTGATTGGTCTGGTTTTTATGATAATCGTGGCGCCCTACCTGACACTGTTTTTTATCGATCTGTTTTCGACCTATCAAGGAACGCTGCTCAATTTGATACGAATGATGGCGGTTAGGTGATGTATGTCCGGAGACTCGAGCCAGGATAAAACAGAACAACCTACCGGAAAAAAACTTTCCGATGCTCGCAATAAAGGCAATGTCCCGCAGTCCAGGGAGATCCCTTCCGTATTGATTTTATCCGGAAGCATGGGAGTCTTTTTTTTCGGCGCTTCTTGGATGCTCGATCGGTTGATTAACGCCATGCGAGATATTTACCAGCAGGCAGGCTCACTGAATATGGTGCCTGAAAACATGCATACTTTTTTTTGGGAGGTGTTTGTCAACTGTATCATCGTGTTAACTCCTTTGATGCTTATGGTTATGACTGCGGGGGTCGTGGGTAATGTGGCGCAATTCGGATTTCTTTTTACTGTCGAAAAACTGACTCCGAACCTGACGAAATTAAATCCGGTCAGCGGGATAAAAAAATTATTTTCCTTACGGTCGCTTGTGGAGTTGGCAAAATCCATTCTTAAATTATTGATCATTGGCGGGGTTGCCTATACCGTATTTCTTCGTTATCTGGATCAGATTCCAGGCCTGATGCAGTTGAGTGTCCGAAATATTTTACAGTTCATCGGCCATGTTTCCTTTCAGATCTGCCTTTATGTTTGCATAGCTCTCTTTTTAATGGCCATTTTGGATTTCGCCTACACCAAGTGGCAGCATCAAAAAGATTTGAAAATGACCAAGCAGGAAGTGAAGGACGAGCACAAACAGACTGAAGGGGACCCGAAGGTAAAGGCCAGAATCCGAGCGGTCCAGCGGGAGATGGCTATGAAAAGGATGATGGAAGCGGTGCCTGATGCGACAGTGGTGATCACCAACCCCACCCACTTGGCGATTGCCCTGAAATATGAAGAGGGAATGTCTGCTCCCACCGTTGTTGCAAAAGGTGCCGGTTTTGTTGCTCAGAAGATTAAATCCATCGCTGAGGAAAACGATGTTCCCCTGGTGGAGAACAAACCATTGGCCAGGGCCATGTTCAAAGCTTCCGAGATTGGTGATTTTATTCCCGCCGAACTGTATCAAGTCGTTGCTGAGATCCTTGCCTATGTATACCGCCTCAAAGGGTTGGTCCGTTAAAACCCACCGGCCAAAAAATTGACGCTTCCATTTAGTTGATGCCAAATTTCTTTTCCACCCATTATCACCAGCAAACAAAAAATAAAAATATTATCAATTAGTTATCAACAATCGAGGTGTCACTTTTAGTTAAAATTGAGATGGGCACAGAATATGCT
>DAOWNV010000235.1 GCA_030642405.1 Desulfosarcina sp. | reverse complement strand
TGTTGTGATAATTCCGGCGAGATACGGATCCAGTCGATTTGATGGGAAACCGTTGGCGGATATCTGTGGTAAACCCATGATACAATGGGTTTGCCAAAGAGCCATGAAGGCACAGAGTGTTGAATCGGTTCATGTGGCCACCGACGATGATCGGATTCGGGCCGCCGTGAATGCTTTCGGCGGGAATGTTGTTATGACGTCAGCGGTATGTCGATCCGGCACTGATCGTGTTGCGGAAGCCACCGAGCAGTTGGCGCTAGAAAAGGATACCGTAGTGGTTAACATACAGGGTGATCAACCCCTTGTGGACCCGCGTTGTTTCGATACGCTCGTCCGGCCATTTCAGGACGACCCTGAAGTACGCATGAGCACGTTGGCCTATGCCATCGTAAATGAACGCGAACTTACCGATCCCAAGGATGTCAAGGTGACATTTGACAATAACGGAGACGCATTGTATTTTTCAAGGGCAACTATCCCTTATAATCGAGACGGAATAAAGGGGTATGACACCTATAAACATTTGGGTGTTTACGCGTACACGAAAGATTTCTTAGATTGTTTTAGATCCCTGCCTCCAGGAAAGCTGGAAGAGATCGAAAAGCTCGAGCAGCTACGGGCCATGGAGCACGGCTACCGTATCCGCGTGATGCTTACACCCTATGATTCCCCGGAGGTGGACCTGCCGGAAGATATTCTGCGCATTGAGGAAACCATTGAAAATCTGGGGATCAGCGAATAAGCGGCTAATTAATCGTCTGTTCCTCGATATTAGGTGATTTGATTTGACTTCCTGGGGCTCGGACAGGCCCTGATGAGGATGTCGCAGGCGGTGCCGGGGTAGCGTTCTTAGACTGTTCATTAAGTCTTCGGGCCAGGGCATTCAGCGTCCTATCCAGGCTTGTCATTTTTTTATTTACTTCCCGAATTTTATTTTTGATCATTTCCTGAAGTGCCAGTCGCTCCAACCCAAGGGCCAAGTTCATGGATTCCTTGCTCAACTTTTCAGTCTCGAGGGCCTGGGTTTTACCTTCCATCTTCGCGAGACGATCCTGGTTTTTTTTGAATCCTTTAGCCATGAGCAATATCTGTGAAGCCAGTTCTTCGTCGAATTTGGTGAATGCTGCCTTCAGATCTTTCATTTGATCACGAAGACTGATGTTATCTTTTTTCAGAGAGACGATAGCAGACTTTGATTTTTTGGAAATGGCCGTCAATTCAGAACGATCCGGCTTTTTCTCGGTGGCCAGCTGGAATTTAGTTGTAGTTTTTTTCAGATTCACTTGAAGGGCGGCGGAAGCATTTTCCAGTTTTTTATTCTGTTCATTAAACTGTGCCTCTAACTTTGCCTGTTTAAGGGAAAGGCTTGAGAAACGGGATTCAAGATCCTTGGAAAGGTTCTGAACTCCCATAGAACCGGAATTTTGTGTATTGGCTACCCGGTTCTTGATGTCGATGTAGGCAACAGCAAGAATAATAGCGAGCAAACAGGAAATGAGGATTGCAACCAGTGTAACCCGTGTATTCAGTTTCTCGATGCGAAGATTTTCCGCATCGGAAATGTAAATAGATTCGGTGCTCTCGTCTTCATCACGGATAGTAAACCGTTCTGTGTCGTTTTCTACACGCATCCTTTTGCTACTCCCATTCGATGGTGCTTGGCGGCTTGGAACTGATGTCGTACACGACCCGATTGACACCTCGTACTTCGTTGATAATCCGGTTTGAGATTATTCCAAGCAGTTTGTGGGGAAGTTTGGCCCAATCCGCTGTCATAGCGTCTTTGCTCGTTACGGCCCGAATGGCCACGATGTTTTCGTAAGTGCGTCCATCACCCATGATGCCAACACTTTTGATGGGCAGCAAAACGGCAAAAGATTGCCAAAGTTTTCTGTAGTATCCAGCTGCCCGGATCTCTTCTTGAAGCACAGCATCAACTTCTCGTAATATGTTCAGACGTTTTTTTGTAATTTCACCAATTATCCTAATGGCGAGTCCTGGTCCTGGAAAAGGTTGACGCCATACAAGGTCATCATCCAGTTCCAGGGTTTTTCCAAGTTTTCGAACTTCATCTTTAAACAAGAATTTTAAAGGTTCCACAAGTTTTAATTTCATTTTTTTTGGCAACCCGCCAACGTTGTGATGGGATTTAATCACGGATGTAGGACCGCCAAAAGCCGATTGAGATTCAATGATGTCGGGGTAAAGCGTTCCTTGAGCCAGAAAATCCGCATTTTTTATTTTCAAAGCCTCGGATTCGAAGACTTCCATAAAAATTTTTCCGATGATTTTTCTTTTCCGTTCCGGATCGGAAACTTGATGCAGGGCTTTGATGAAACGCGTGGAAGCTCGGACAAATCGGATATTGATTTGTAAATGATTTTTTAGTTTTTCCTTTAACTGGGTCGCTTCATTTTTTCTCAAAAGGCCATTGTCCACAAAAATGCAGGTAAGGTTTTTTCCGATGGCCTGGTGAATTAAAAGGGCTGTCACCGATGAGTCCACACCGCCGGACAGTCCAAGAATGACCTTCTTGTCTCCGACTTGCCGGCGAATTTGATCAACAGCATCTCCGGCAAAGGATTTCATTGTCCACGACGGTTTGCAACCACAGATGTCGAAAAGAAAGTTACGGATGATTTTAGTACCTTTGACAGTATGGGCAACTTCCGGATGAAACTGCACGCCAAAGAACTTTTTTTTGGTGTTGGCCATGGCGGCCACCTTGGTATTGTCTGTTGAAGCGGTAACGGTAAAGCCTTTCGGAAGGGATTGGATGGAGTCCCCATGGCTCATCCAGGTTACCGTCTCTTTTTCGATACCGGCAAACAATCCTTTGGCGGTTTTGGTTTTTAATGTGGCAAATCCGTATTCGCGTTTATTGGCTTTTTTTACCTTGCCACCAAGTGAATCCACCATGAAATGCGTTCCATAGCAAATGCCGAGTATCGGGATACCCAGGTTGAAAATGTCGGAATCAACACGAGGACTGTTTTTCTCATAAATGCTGGCCGGTCCACCGGATAGGATAATCCCTTCAGGTTCGAGTGCTTGAATCTGCTCTGCGGTGATGGTTGGCGCCTC
Source organism: Desulfosarcina sp. (assembly GCA_030642405.1). Taxonomy (GTDB): domain Bacteria; phylum Desulfobacterota; class Desulfobacteria; order Desulfobacterales; family Desulfosarcinaceae; genus Desulfosarcina. The sequence continues at coordinate 1,574 of DAOWNV010000235.1, read as the reverse complement.
GATATGACAGTAAACACGACACTCACGTACCCGTCTGGCGATCAGTTGGTTGAATTGGGATCCGAAATCAATGATGACAATCATGTGTGTTCTCCAAGAAAAGCAACGCAAATCCACTTAAAGTATCAATGATAATACCATTGTCGGTTAAAAAAGGCAACCAAGGTAAAGGGGGTAAGGATTGGGAAATTAATAAAATTCAAATGTTTCGTGAAAGATTGGGGTAGACGAAACTCCACCTGTCGATTATTCTCCGGACTTACGAAAAATATTGGCTTAAACGCTCAGTGAAAAAAGAAAGGACTGCAACCGGTGGTTAGAATTTATATCAAACTTGTACTCACGATGTTTTTTTGGGGGGGGACTTTTATCGCCGGTCGGATGTTGGCTGGAAATGTTCACCCATTTATCGCATCTTTTTTACGTTTTACCGTTGCGGCATTGGTTTTGCTGATCGTCATTTATAAAAAAAACGATGGCTTGCCGGTGATGCCCAAAAATCTATTCCTGTTGATTTTCTGCCTCAGCATGACCGGTGTATTTACCTATAATCTGTTTTTTTTCTGGGGACTGCAATCGGTAGATGCTGGAAGAGCTTCCGTGATAATTGCGATAAATCCGGTATTCATCGCTTTCTTTGCCGGTCTTATTTTTCATGAACGGTTGGGCTGGATCAAATCGGTGGGCATTCCAATCTCGGTAATAGGTGCCATCATTGCCATTTCAAAAGGTGAATCGGCAGGACTGTTTGGCGGTGGTTTTGGTATAGGTGATCTTATGATTTTTGGATGTGTTATCAGTTGGGTAACCTTCTCTCTGATCGGGAAAACCGTAGTTACTTATCTATCTCCATTAACTGCGATTACTTATGCATCGACAATTGGAGCGTTGCTCTTATTTTTTCCAGCGGTTGTGGCCGGCCTGTTTCAGACCATTGGGACTTACACCCTTGTAGATTGGTACTGTATTGTGTTTCTTGGGGTTTTCGGAACCGCATTTGGTTTTGTCTGGTACTACGAGGGAATCGAAAAAATCGGCGCTACCCGGGCAGGCCTTTTTATCAATATTGTTCCTGTCAGTGCAACCATCATGGCGTTTTTCATCCTCGATGAACCCATCACAGGCTCTTTGCTGATTGGCATACTCCTCGTGTTAGCCGGCGTTTATCTGATAAACAACGGAATCCCCTATTTCTCTCAATCAAAGCGATTGGATAAGGGTGAAACAGCCGATCCGTCAAGCTAATCAGCAAACGGCGGATAAGGACAACACCCTTGTATTGCCGGGTTGGCAATCTCTTGCTGATAACTTTCTACAAATGCGAGCCACGGTTGATAGTGCACTGGTATTATTTAATTGTTTCTTGAACTCTGCCTAATAATTCTTCCATTGCGAATGGCTTATTGATAAAATCAATGTTTCTATCAAGGATGCCATGGTGAGCGATCACATTGGCAGTATATCCTGACATAAAGATGACTTTAATATCGGTTATGATTTTCTTTATTTTTTCACTTAGAATTTTTCCATTCATTTCCGGCATTACCACATCAGTTAATAGTATATGAATTTCA